>DATJYD010000530.1:0-4298 GCA_035499755.1 Fimbriimonadaceae bacterium | reverse complement strand
ACGTCTTCGACTGGTCCGGGCGACGCCCCACTCTAGGCTGGCAGGACGACCACCCGATGGCGAACGTGACCTGGGACGAGGCCAGGTCTTACTGCCGCTGGGCGGGCGGCGATCTGCCGAGCATGGCCCAGTGGGAGAAGGCCGGGCGAGGAACGGACGGCCGCACATTCCCGTGGGGCAACAAGTTCGACACGTCAAAGATGCAGATGTGGCAGAGCAGCTTTGGCGGCTATCACGAAACCGCCCGAGTCGGCGCATTTCCTTCGGGGGCGAGCCCCTACGGATGCCTGGATATGGAAGGAAACGTCGCCCAATGGTGCCTCGACCTCCCGGTTGCGGGTGAGACGCCGCCGAACTTCCCTCCCGGAGTTCGGCGCGCCATCGAAGGCTGCGGCTACGATACGTCAGACTCAGCTGAAGCTCGGATCGGAACGATAGCTTTCTGGTGGCCGGACTCTCCGATGGAGACCTACGGGTTCCGGATCGCCGCTAGCCATCGCCTCACCCTGCCGATGCTTCGCCGCGATCCCGATGCGGCGATCTCGGAGCCGCTGCCCGACCCGACTCCGCCCGCGTGGCCTTCGGCGCGGCTCAGCCCGGATGCCGATTACGACGGCCGTCGCGTGCTGGCCGCGCGCGGCAAGGACGTTCTCCTCTGGGACACGGAGACCGGGAAGCTGCTCCGGAGATTCACCGGCCACACGACGGCGGTCACCGCGGTCGCCTTCGAGCGAGACGGACGGCATATCCTGACCGGCTCCGACGGCGGCACGGCGCCGGTCAGGGTTTGGGAGATCGCAACCGGCCATGTGACGATGCGCTTCCCGAGCCTCGACGGGACGATCCGCTCGTTGGAGTTATCGCCGAAGGCCGACGAGTTCCTGGCTAACGAGTTTAAGGACGGGGGTCGCTCGCCGGACCATGGCCGGCTCATGGATGCGACGTTCGGCAACGAGATGTTCGCGACGCCCGGGGGTCAGGCCCGCTACAGCCCGGATGGAACGGCGATTCTGGACGTCGACCGGGAGGGATTCTGGGTCGCCCTCTGGGACGTGGAGACGTTCAAGGAGATCTTCCGTGTCGAGCCGCTCGCGAACGTGTACGACGCGGTCACCGCCGACGTCGCTTCCTGGGGCGACCGGCTCGCGGTTTCGTTCCAAGGGACGGTGACGATTTGGGACTTCCGCGACCACAAGAAGCTCTTCGAAATCGGCGGGCCACAGGACCGGCTGTATCTCGCAAGGTTCACCAGCAACGGAGACCGGCTGGTGGCGACGGGCCGCCGCGGCGAGATTCGGGTCTACGACGCGGAGAGCGGGAAGGCGGTGCGGCTCATCAAGGGCCCGGAGCGAGTCGACGACCTGCTCCTGAGCCCGGACGGCGCGCGGTGCCTGGCGAAATGGGAAGCGGGCGCTTCGCTCTGGGACTTGGAGAGCGGCAAGGAGCTTGCGAGATTTGCGAGAAGCGATAGCATTGTCGGCTTCGCGCCGGACTCCAAGACCCTGTTCGCGGTCTCGAAGGACGGGAGGGGAGTCGTGGTCGACGCGACGACCGGAAAGAGGATTCGGACGGTGATGCTGCGCTAGATCTCCGAAGCTCCGGAGCCGAATGAATTCGGCGGTCCCGAAGAAGCGCTATAGTTGAGTCGATGCTGACATCCCTGCTTCTCGCCGCCGCCCTTGCCGCCTCTCACGCTGGGGCGCCAAGACCCAAGACCCAGAACACGAGATCCGTGATTCCGAAGGAGGCCAGGGCTCACAAGGACCAGCGCATGGAGTGGTGGCGAGACGCGCGGCTGGGGATGTTCATCCACTGGGGGCTGTATTCGATCCCGGCTGGGACCTGGAACGGCAAGACGGACTATGCCGAGTGGATCCGCGAGGAGGCTCACATCCCGGTCGGCTAATACGAGAAGCTCAAGTACAAGTTCGACCCCGTCAAGTTCAACGCCGAAGCCTGGGTGAAGATGGCGAAGGACGCGGGCATGAAGTACATCGTGATCACGACCAAGCACCACGACGGCTTCAACCTCTTCGACTCGCCCTACACCGACTGGAACATCTCCCACACTCCTTATTGGAAGCGGGGCAAGGGCGACATCATGTCCCAGATGGCCAAGGCTTGCAAGAAGTACGGCATCAAGATGTGCTGGTACCACTCGATCATGGACTGGCACGAGCCGGACTATCTGCCGCGCCGGTCCTGGGAGGTCGGGGATCGGCCGGCGGACGGCGCCGACTTCCGCAAGTTCGTCCAGTATCTGCGCAGCGAGGTGACTTGGCTCCTGACCCATTACGGCCCGATCGGGGTGATGTGGTTCGACGGCGAGTGGGAGTCGACGTGGAACGCGAAGGACGGCGACGCGCTCTACGCGCTCTGCCGCCAGCTTCAGCCGAACGTGATCGTAAACAACCGGGTCTCGGTCGCGGAGACCCAGTCCGACGGCCACACCTTCCAGGCCGGCGACTTCAGCACCCCCGAGCAGTACATCCCGCCGACCGGCCTTGGCGACGTCGACTGGGAGACCTGCATGACGATGAACGACCACTGGGGCTACAACTCCCACGACAAGAACTGGAAATCGCCCGAGACGCTGATCCGCAACATCGTCGACATCGCCTCCAAGGGCGGCAACTATTTGCTGAATATCGGGCCGCGCTCGGACGGGACTTTCCCGCCGGAGGCGGTCGAGCGGCTGAAGGCGATCGGCCGCTGGATGCATGTGAACGGCGACTCGATCTACGGGACGAAGGCGTCGATCTTCGACAATCTGACCTGGGGGCGATCGACGACGAGGGTTCTCGGAAAGACCACCGATCTTTATCTCCAAGTCTTCGACTGGCCGAAGGACGGAAAGCTCGTGGTACCGGGGATCGGCAACGGGTCTCTCTCTGCCGAACTGCTGGCCGGGCACAAGCACCTAAAGGTCGCGCGGGCGGGATCGGATCTCATCATTTCGCTGCCCCCGAAGATGCCGGACGCGATTTGCTCAGTCGTCCGGCTCGAAGTCGCGGGCAAGCCGATCGTCTACCGAGTGCCGAAGATCTCGACGCCGAGCGCGATCCTCGTCGGACAGACGACCGCTTCCATCGACGCGGGGTCCAAACAGCTTCAGGTTCGGTATACGACCGATGGGTCCGATCCTACGGTTGGGTCTGCTCTGTACGAGGAACCGATCTCGATCGCCAGGAGCCTCACGCTGAAGGCAGCGTCGTTCTATCAGGGCAGGCGAGTTTCTTCGGTGGCCTCGGAGAAGTTCGAAAAGGTCATGCCGAATCCCGCCACCACGCCCGGCGGCGAGCCCGGCCTGCTCAGCCAGGAGTACAAGGGCGACTGGGATACGCTTCCCGATTTCGACTCCCTGACGCCGCGAAGCAGCGCGATCGCAGACTAGGTCGGGCTGGGAGGATCGAAGGAGGAGAACTGGGGCAAGCGGCTTTCGGGCTTGATCACGGCGCCCTCCGACGGGGTCTACGAGTTCGCCCTGACCTCGGACGACGGTTCACGGCTTTGGATCGACGATCGGCTGGTGGTCGACAACGACGGGTTGCATGGCGCGGTGACGAAGACCGGAGTCGTCGCCCTTGCGAAGGGCGCTCATAAGATCGTGGTCGGGTGGTTCAATAAGTCGGGCGGGCTCGAGCTGTCCCTCTTCTGGGGCAAGGCGGGATCGAAGCTGATTCCGGTCGCGGGCGCGGCGCTGAGCCACTGAGGACTGGAGGATTGGAGGATTAGAGGATTAGAGGATTAGAGGATTGGAGGATTGGAGGATTGGGGGTATTCGGGTCACACCACATGGCTCCTGACAAGGCATCGGGCAACGCCCTAATACCTCAACAACCTCAACACCCCGTCCGCTCTTTCGGGGGCTTGGCGCTTCAGTAGTCCAGACTAGTGGTCGCCGGACTTGCCGTAGTTCAGCTTCAGGATTCCGAAGTCGCTCAGGCCGACCGATCCGTTGCCGTCGAGATCGGCATTGGGATTCCAGTTGCCGCTCGACGAGGTTGAGCCGTAGGCTAGTTTCAACTGGCCGAAATCGGCCAGGGAAACCTGGTTGTCTCCGTTGATGTCGCCGTTGATCAGGCTCGGAGTCAACCCGGAGGCCCCCGAGCCGGTGACGGTGACGTTCGAGACCAGCCTCTTGAGCCAGTGCGAAGCCTTGAACGCGAAGTCGTAGTTCCCAGGGGCCGGCGCGAGGAAGCTGAACTGCCCGCCGGAGTTCGGCGTGATCACGTAAGTGTTCAGGTCCGTACTCGATCCGTGGCTCCGGATCTCGACCGTCAACGGCGCCATGGGGC
>DATJYD010000529.1:0-10529 GCA_035499755.1 Fimbriimonadaceae bacterium | reverse complement strand
GGCGGCGTGGCGTTGACCGGCGGCATCGGCTCGATCTACCACGTGATCGTCGGCGTGCTGATCATGGGCACGGTCCAGAACATCATGGACCTGCGGAACGTGTCGACGTTCTATCAGTATCTGATCAGCGGCGCGATCCTCCTCGCCGCCGTGCTTCTGGACCGGCTCAAGAGGCGGTAGGACCGGGTCATTCTGAGTCGCCCTGGCCGAGGCGGCGATTGGTGGGAAAGAAAGCGCGGGCTCCCCCGCTGTTTTAACAGCAGCCGATATGAACTGCGCTCACGACCGGGGATGAAAAACTGGCGGGGTGGCGACTGCAGGCTCCCGGAGCCGGATAAATCCGGCGCTCCCAGTGGCGTCACGCTGTTTTCTCAGCAGCTCACATGAGCCGGGGTCGGTCCCGACCATTCATCATCGCCATAGGCGCCCAAGACGGGAGGATGAATCGAGGCCTAGATGTCCGGAATCATCGAGTGGATCAGCCTTTGGTCGTCCGCGGTCAGCGTGTCGAGAGGCCGCGGCTTATCCTGCGGCCGCGTCTCCTTCTGGTTGATCTCGCCGAGGAGGCTCCAGTTGCGCCCGAGGTCCTTCGGCTCGTGGGCGGGAAGATCGTAGCGGGTGAAGTCGATCACGTTCGCAGGCTCGTTCGTCGAGAGCTTGCGCAGGAGGGCGAGGCGGAACTTGTGGTTCATGAACCAGCGGATCTCCAGGTCGGGGCCGCTGCCTCCGATCCCGGTTCCGCGCTGGACGAAGCGGTAGTTCACCTGCGAGTTGTCGCGGTACTGCCTGCGCCAGATCTCGCCGAATTCGCCTTGGGTCAGGCATTCCGCCCGCGGCCAACGCTCACGGATGCCTTGGAGCCACTTCGTGAGAACTTCAAGATGCTTGATCTCGGGCACGAGGGACACCTCCCAGCAATCGGTGACCCAAGCCCAGCGGTTCAGCTTGAACCCGTCGTCGAAGTGGATCGCGGTCGTGTCCATGATCTCTTGGAGACCCTTCTCCGGCCCGTACCAGCCGATCGTCTCGATCGGCCCGACCCCGAGCCGGCTGTTGTAGCGCACCTTCTTGCCTCCAACGTCGATGCTGCCGATCCCGAGTAGGCGGGCGGAGACGAAGTCCATGGTCCAGCCGTCGAGGCTGACGCAGTCGATGAAGTCGCGCCTGCCCTGGGCGGGCTTGCAGAAGTGCTCGGTGGAGGGATAGTAGGGGTAGCTGATCGAGCCGTCGCCGTCGCCGTTGTCGATCCCGAACTGGCTCCAGATGTCGCCCTGGCAGACGTGGATGCCCTCGTGCTCGGCGAGATACTTCTGGTTCTCGGCGGCGAGGAATCCGGCGAGGAGGCTCTTCGGGCGAAAGCCGCCGCCCATGATCTCCCCGACCTTGGCGAGCCCGTCGTGGATGTCCTCGTTCACCTGCTCGCGGGTGTTGTACATGTTGGCGAAGTAGGCGCCGGGGATGAAGGTGACGTCGTCGCCGTACTTGTCGTGGAATTCGCGCATGAGTTGGCGTGCCGCCACGTAGTTCGGTCGCTCGTCGTGGAGGGCCAGCCAGCTCAGAGCCCAGGTCATCGGCGCGCCCGGCCAGCCCTCGGCGAAGGCGCTTCGGAGGGCGTTGATGTTCTCGGGAGTGTGCCGGTCATACTCGTCGACGCCTTCGTTCCGGGTACGGGTGACCTCGATCTGGTTGACCCGGATGATCGAGTTGAAGGTAAGAACGCGCCTCCCGTCAAGCGGCTTGGCGGGCTCGACACCCGCGGCCTTCGGCTGGCCAGGCAGGGCGCCGGCGGCGGCGGCGAGGGCGGCGGACTTGAGGAAGCTTCTCCGGGTCATGGACTATTTTGGACTCTTCGATTTTGGATGTACGGCCATTCTGAAGCGAAGCGCGGGTCTTGCGCTTGCCCCGGTTGCGTCGGGGAGAGGCCGAGGGAAGCAAGTCGGGTCTTCCCGCGAGGTCGCACCACTCGCCAGAGGCTCAGGGCGACCTGGGTTCTAAAGATCGCACTACGACCTTTGTTTTTTCCACGGAGCCTCTCAATGCGACCTAAAGCGGAGGGGCGTCCTGCCGAGAATCTCATAAGGAACATGAGATTCTTGAACGGAGAACTTCACACCGCATGCTAGTCTTTGCCCTCGCAGCGGCGGCCATCTCTCTCACCCGCGGTGGCCCCGGAACGGAGCCGTTGCGGCTTAAATCCGGAGATACGATCGCGGTCACCAGCCCTTACGGCGGAGAATTCCGGATCATGCCGGACGGGGCGATCTACGGTCGCGGCTTCGGCAGGCTCGTCCTCGCCGGCGACACTTGGCAGCAGGCGCAAGATGCCCTACGTAAAGCCTTGCGCCCGTTCGTCCGAGAAGACGAAGTCGATCTGACGATCAAGGACATCCGCCACGACGTCGTCTATCTCGTCGGCATGAACGCGGGCAAAGGGCCGGTCGATCTCGTTCCCAATCTCTCCCTCCGACAGCTTCTCTCCGCGGAGCCCCTGGACGAGAACACGGACCTCCTGCAGGTCGACGTGTTCCGAAACGGGGCCAAGCTCTGCTCCTACGACGCCTCCAAGCTGATCTCCGGCGACCCGGCCGCGCCCGACCAAGCGCTCGAAGCCGACGATGTGGTGACGGTTTCTCCGGCGCCGTTCATGAGGGTCTGGGTCACCGGCCTCGTCACGAAGTCCGGCCAGCTCAAGGTGCCGGCGGGAACCGACGTTTACAAGGCGATCGCGGAATCCGGTGGGATCAAGATGCCAGAGCTCGATCTCGACACGACGATCGAGCAGGAGGGCCGGATCGTGGTCCGGCGCGGGCCCGACACCTTCGAACTGCCGCTACGCCAGAACATGAAGGCGCAGCCCTTCGTTCTCGAATCCGGCGACACCGTCTCGGTGATTCCGCCGGAAGAGCGGCGGATCACGATCGCGGGCGAAGTCTCCAAACCGGGCGAAGTCGTGATGCGGGGCGACCACACGCTGGCCGGCGCGATCGCGATGGCAGGCGGATGCGACTCCGAAGGGACGCTCGCCAATGTCCTCGTCTTCCGCAAGGGCGAGGCCTACCAGATCGACGCCACCCCGCCCACCGACACCAAGTCCTTCAAGCCGTTCGCGCTCGAATCCGGCGATCTCGTTTACGTCCAGCGCAACGTCCGCACTTTCCTCGTTCTCGGCGAAGTCGCGAAGCCGGGCAAGGTCGTCATGAAGGACGGGCGCACCTACCGGCTTTCCGACGCTCTCGCCGAAGCGGGCGGGCTTTCCGGACGCGGCACGCTCCGGCGCGTTTACGTCACGCATCCCGGCGAGGACGGCAAGATCGCGATCGCCGAATACAACCTGGACGAATTCCTGAAGGACGGCACACTAGCCGCGAATCCGGAGATCCAGCCCGGCCAGTGCATTTTGTTCGGCCAGCCGAGCGGCATTACGCTCGGCACGGCAGTCGAGTTCTTCTCCGGCGCCCTCCTCTTCGAGAACCTCGCGGGAGGAATCCGGAAGTGACCTCGAACGCCAACCAAGAGCTTCCCTCGGTCATGAGCATGATCTGGGCTCGGAAGAAGATCTTCTTCGCCGTTTTCGGAACAGCGGTCGCCGCCGGCCTCGGCTACACCCTCTTCGCGCCCGCCATCTGGGAGGCGGAGGCGACGATCATCTTTCCGGTCCGCGCTCCGAGCATTCTGGGCGCCGGCAGCTTCGATCAGTCGAGTCTGGCCGCGTCGCTCACGGGCGGCCCGACTCCGATCAAGGTCTACGACGGAATCCTGGAAAGCGCGCGGGCGCTCGCGATGGTCTCGGCGGGTTCCGGGCTGACGCGCCGCCAGGTGGAGGACATGCGCTCGATCCAGGACCAGACCATGGAGAGCACGGTGACGATCACCGCGCGGGACCGGAACGCGGATCTCGCCAAGAAAGTCGTCGCCCTCCATCTCCAGGCGCTCGACACGATCAACCAGCAAGTATGCGAGCCGCTCGCGTCGAGCGACGCGGACGTGCTCGCCGCGAAGGTCGCTGACCAACAGAGGAAGGTCGACGCGGCCCAGCAGCAGCTTCTCGCCTTTCAGAAGACGGCGGTCACGGCGCCGAGCTTGGCGGCGTCGGGATCGGGCAAGGACGTCACCTTCGTGCCGGCGACCTCCAAGTGGGACGAGATGCTCCACGATCTAGATCTCGACTACAACCGGATCCAGACCAGCATCGACGACGTGGAGTCGCGAACGCATGCGATTGCGCGGCTCGGCGGCAAGCTGCCCTCCGATCTGCCTCCCGCCCAGAAGTGGCGCGACAAGCTGACGGACATGCAATACGATCTCCAGATCCAGGAGCTGACGCTCGCTCCCCAGGCGCCGGAGATCACGAAGCTGAAGAAAGCGATCGGGGTCACCCAAGGCGAACTCCAGTCCGAGCTCTCCAAGTACGACGTCGCGACGTCGCAAGGGATGGTCAATCCGGCCGAAGGAGATAGCGCGGCAAAACTGTCGAGCCTTCTCACCCAACGGGTCGTGACCGAATCGCAGATCCGCGCGGTCCGCAAGCTCGCCGCCCTTGCTCCGGCCGAGGCGATCCGGCTTTCGAGCCTAAGCCGGGACGTCAGCACCCAGGGCGCGATCCTCCAGCAGCTTCAGGGCCAGTACGCTCTCGCCCGACTCCAAGCCGACCGCGATCCCAACCACTGGCAGGTTCTCGACGAGCCGGAAGTCGAAGACAAGCCGGTCAACAAGAGCTTCTCCAAGAACCTGTCGCTCGCGGCTCTCGCGGGCATCGCCTTGGGCGCGTTCGCGGCGCTCGCCTGGCCTCGACGAAAGCCACGCGCCAGCGAGCCCGAGTCTTCGATCGATACCCCAACCCAGTTGGCTGCCTGAGAGATTCTCATGGAAGAGACCAGACCGATCAGACGACGCAACGCCGCCTTCGCGACCTTCGCCGGTTCCACGGCGACCACCCTCGTCGCGTCGGCGCAGGCGCTGCTCCTGATGCCGCTCTACCTTTCCCACATCGGGCCGCGGCTTTACGGCGCCTGGCTCGCTTCCGGCGATCTCCTCGTGTTCATGCTCGCCTTCGACATGGGCATCCCCAACCTGATCATTCAGCGGGTCGGGGCCGCTCTGGCCCAGAACGATCGCCGGGCCATCGGGGCTTATTTCGGAACCGGCGCGGTCGCGCTTCTGACTTTCGCCGTCTTGCTCGGAGCAGGACTGTTCTCGATCTCGCCGTTCATCGCGGGATGGATGAGGATCCAGGGCCCCCAGGCGATTACCCTGCGCGGAGCCTTTCTTCTCGACAGCGGCGCGATCTGCCTGATGCTCGTGAACTACGTCTTTCAGGGACTCGCGCGCGGCTTGCAGGAAACGACCGCGGTCAACGCAAGCGCCTTTGCGGGGACGCTGATTGGATTCTGCGTGACCTTGGCGATGCTCCTTCACGGCCACGGCGTCTGGAGCATCGCGGTAGGCCTCGCGGTTCGTTCAGGTGTCGCGCTCACCGGCTCGATCGGATTCCTGCTCTTCGGAATCGACCGGGAGATTCGGCGCTCGATTCGGATCGACCGGGAAGTCGCCAAGGAGTACTGGCGGATTTCGCCGCCGATGTTCATCTCCGGCCTCGGCTATACGCTGATGAACGACAGTCAGGTTCTGCTGGCGGCGACGGTGCTGGGACCGGAGAGCGCGGCCGTTTTCGCACTAACGCGGAAAGCGGCGGACATGGCCGGATCGATCCTCGATGCAATCGGCCAGGCGTCGTACGGCGGATTCGCCCACCTGTTCGCGACGGGCGATCTGCCCAAGTCTCGGTCGATCTATCGCGAGATCATCGCGGTTTATCTCGGCATCGGGATCACCTCGATGGCGGCCTATCTTGCCGTCAATCCGAGTCTCGTGGGAGTTTGGGCGGCGCCCAAGATGTTCGGCGGCGCTCTGCTCACCGCGTTGCTCGCGGCGGCGACGCTTACCACCGGCTGGGCCTATCTCAACCTTAATCTCTACCGGTCGACAAATCATCACAAAGCGGCGTCGGCGGCATTGCTCATCGAATGCCTTTGCCGAGTTCCGCTGATGTACGCGCTCCTCCGCTGGCTGGGTCTTCCCGGCCTCGCGATCGGCGCGATCTCGACGAGCGTGATCTCCGGGATTTGGTCGACCACCCGCATTCTGAGGCTTCTCCCTGGGATTCCGGACGCTGAGAACAGGGCCGTCAGGATCTGGGGCAGCCGAGCCGCCGTCCTTAGCCTGGGGCTCTTCCTGTGCTGCTCGGGCGTACGGCCGAGCTGGCTGTTCGTGCTCATCGCAGGATCGAGCGTCGCCGTGATCGGCGGGCTCACGTTCCTGGGCATCGATCCTCTCCTCGGCAGGCTGCGCTCCCTCCTTGGAGGGAAGCTGGCGGGAGTACGGTCGTGAGCTGGGGGAAGCGGCTTGCGCCGCTGATCGCGACCCAGGCGTTTCTTTGGCTGACGTTCGCTCTCTTCGTCTTCGGCCCTTGGCGCTGGCCGCTGAACGACTTGCCGGCGCTGTACCTTTTCCTTTGCGCGTCCCATTTCGCGCTTTGTCTCGGATATCTCTCCGCGGCCCATAAGGCATCGAATGACGGGCCGGGCGGAGACGATCCGAGCCAGCTAGTGCGAGCGAGTCTCTGGATCACGATTCTCATCTTGCCGCTCACCTCCTATGCGCGGACCGGCCAGTGGATCCCGAACGTGATCGGCGGCCTGACGAATCCAGGCGCCGCGTACATGGATGCGCATGTCTATTCCGAGCGGACGACGAACTTCGCCGCCTATCTGCGGATTCTCGCCGCGCCCCTTCTCGTCGTCCTCTTTCCGCTCGGCGTCTACTCCTGGTCCAGGCTTTCCTGGACGATGCGGTGCCTGCTCGTCGCTTCGATGGTCGCCGTGGTCCTGATGTCTCTAGCGACCGGGCAGCGGCGAGACATCGCGGACTTGATCGTTACGATTCCCTTTATCGTTCTCGCCGCACACTGGGCCGGCGTGACCCGGCTTTCGCGACGGACGATCGTCGTATCCTCGGCGGCGGCCCTCCTCTTTCTCGGCGCGTTCAGCGCCTACTTCGCCTATTCGCACATCAGCCGCGTAGGCCGGCAAGCGGCGGATTACGGGGTCAATCCCGTGACGATGCAAATGCCCGACCTCGACAACCCGATCCTCAAGGCATTTCCCAACGAGTTTCAGCCGGGCGTGGTGGGACTGCTGAACTACTTGACAACCGGCTATTACGGTCTCGGCCTTGCCCTCGACCGGCCGGTGAAGCCGATGTACGGGTTCGGGCACAGCATGTTCCTGACGCGGAACTTCGAACGCCTCACGAACGACCCCGCCTTCGAAAGCCGGTCGCTGCCGGAGCAGATCTCGGCCAAGGACGGATTCACCTATCCCATCTTTTGGTGCTCGGCCTATCCCTACTTCGCCAACGATCTGGGCTTCATCGGGACGGTCATCATGCTGTTCGCCGTGGGTCGGGGTCTGGCTCTGACCTGGATCGACACGCTAGGGGGGCGCAATCCTCACGCGGTCGTGTTCTTCTGCCTGCTGATGACTCTCGTCTTCTACCTACCCGCGACCAACCGCATGCTGCAAGACGGGGAGGGAGTCTCCGCGTTCTACGGGTGGCTCGCCATCTGGCTGGGCGCCCGTTGGGTCCGTCGCCGAAGTCCGTTTCTTGCCACGCCATGAAACCGAACGAGGACCTCGCCCTGCTTTACTTCGGTGCCTTCGCTCCCGATACTCCCGAGTACCGGAACGCGGGGAGCAGCACGGCCGGCAATCTGTTTCAGCTCAGTTTCCTGACCGCCCTCGCCAAGAGCGGCCTCCCGAAGCCAACCCTCTACAGCTACTTCCCGGTCGCGTCCTTCCCTCACGTCCGGCGTCTCCTATTCGGCTCCGAGACGGCGCGGCTGGGAAACGGGCTTTCGGTCAGGTCGATCCCTCATTTCAATTTCGGCCCGCTCAAGATTCTCGCCCTCGGGTTCTTCTCCTTCTGGCTGGCCTGCCTCTGGGGATGGCGAAACCGGCGGTCGACCCATCGCGTCGTACTCTGCTACAACTTGACGGCCCCGCCCGCGCTCCCCATTTCGGTGGCCTGCAAGCTGCTTCGGATGGAACTCGTGCCGTTCATCGGGGACATCTATGTTCCCGGCGAGGTCGTGCGGGACACCCTCTTGCGGCGGATCGAGTTTCGGACTCAGACTCGCCTGATCCCCAAGGCCGATGGGCTGCTCGTGGCGAACCGGGCGATCGTCCATGACTTCGCTCCCGGGCGCGAGTCGCTGCTCGTCGAGGGCGGCGTGATGGAGGAATTCATCCGCCGCTTCGAGAAGAGACCGAGGAAGGTAGACGGGGCATTTCACGTCGTCTTCGCCGGCCAGTTGTCGGTACTGAACGGGGTTACGATGCTTCTCGAAGCGGCGCGTCTTCTCGACATGCCGGAACTCCGCATCTCGATTCTGGGCGGCGGCGAATACGCGAGCGAGGTCCGGAAGGCGGTAGCGCAAGACCCGCGGCTGAGTTACCTTGGCCTCGTCGACCACGGCCGGGTGCTGGAAACGTATGAGCAGGCAGATCTGCTCGTCAATCTGCGGCGAACCGATTACCGCACCCACCGCTACGTCTTTCCCTCCAAGGTCGTCGAGTGTCTCGCGACCGGCCGTCCCCTTCTTACGACTCGCACCGGCCATGTCACTGAGGAGTTCGGCGATTTCGTTTTCACGCTTGAAGAGGAATCGGCCGAGGCGCTTGCCGAGGCTATCAGCAGGATCGCCGCGATGGACCCGAGCAGCCGCGAAAAGGTCGGGGCAAGAGCCAGGCAATACGTCCGGGACAACAAGACGTGGGAAGTCCACGTCGGTCGGCTGAAGACCTACCTTGACGAGCAAGTGCTCTCAAAACGGGCCGCGTAACCAAGACCATGCGAGTTCTCACCCTTGTCGATTACTACCTTCCCGGCTACAAGGGAGGCGGCCCGATCCAGTCGGTAAGCCGTATCGTAGAGCATCTCGGCGCGGACACGGAGTTCTTCGTCTTCACGCGAGACCGCGATCTCGGTGACGCCGGACCCTATCCTGGCGTCAATTCGGGCCACTGGCATGTCCGCGACGGCGGCAAGACCTTCTATGCGTCCCCGGACCAACTGAACATGCTCGGCATTCTCAGGGCGGTCCGCCAGGTCCGTCCCCAAGTCATCTACCTCAACAGCTACTTTTCGAAGCTAAGCCGAACAGTGCTGGCCTTGCGCAAGGCGGGACTGCTTCGCGGCGCCGCCGTGCTCGTCGCGCCGCGCGGGGAGTTCTCGCCGGGCGCTCTCGCGATCAAGTCAGGGAAGAAGCGAACTTACTTGAGAGCGGCCTCCCTTGCGGGATTGCACAAGCGGCTCACATGGCAAGTCTCGTCCGTCCACGAGTTGACCGATACCCGAGCAGTCATCGCGGGAGACCCGGATTACTTCATCAATGCTCCCGATATCGTCGACGTCGTCCGCCCGATCGAGATCGAGCGGACGAAGACGCCGGGCGCCGCGCGATTCGCATTTGTTTCCCGGGTCTCCCCCAAGAAAAACTTGGAGGGCGCGATCCGAATGCTGAAGGGGATCCAAGGGTCGGTCGAGTTCACGATCTACGGTCCCGCGGAAGACCAGCCCTACTGGGCGAAGTGTCGGGCCGCGATGGATGCCTTGGAGGGAAACGTCCGGTGTGTGTTCGCGGGACCGATACCTCCATCCCAAGTCGTGCCCGCGCTCGCGAATCACCACTTCTTCCTCTTTCCGACGCTCGGCGAGAACTTCGGCCATGTGATCTCGGAAGCCCTGGCCGCCGGCTGTCCCGTCCTTCTCAGCGATCAGACGCCATGGCTCGATCTCGACGAGCGTGGCGTGGGATGGGTCATGTCGCTCGACGACGAGAGACTTTGGCAGCGCAGGATCCAGGACTGCGTCGACATGAATGGCGAGCGGTACGGCGCGATGAGCGCGAAGGCGCGGAGCTACATCGCGGAGGTGGCGAATTCATCGTCGCAGATCGACAAGAGCCGGGAGATGTTCCATCTCGCTTTGGAGCACCAATCGAGGGTCGCCTAATGCGCGATAGACCGCAATTTCCCGGGCATCCGAGCCTATCGTTGTGCGATGTACAAGCCGATAAAACTACCAGGTCTCAGGACGAGTTTGAAGGTTCTTCTGCGATGCGTGTGCTGATCCTCGGTGGTACGGGAATGCTCGGACACAAGCTCTATCAGACGATGGAGCCGCCGATCGAGGCGTGGGTCGCGGTGCGGGGCGACAGCCCTACGATCTCCCAGCTTGGACTCTTCTGTCCCGACCGATGCCTGACCGGCGTCGAGGCACGGGACGAGGAATCGCTACGCCGTGCCATCGAGTCCGTGCGCCCGCGAGCCGTCGTGAACTGCATCGGGCTCATCAAGCAGCATCCGCTGGCTAAAGACCCGGAAGCTTGCATCGCGATCAATGCCCTATTGCCCCATCGCCTGGCGAGAATATGCGAGGAGTTTGGCTCGCGCTTGATCCACATCAGCACC
>DATJYD010000528.1:0-7444 GCA_035499755.1 Fimbriimonadaceae bacterium | reverse complement strand
GAAGCTTCCTGGAGGAAGCCGGAGGGCTGCCTGACCCGGCACTCGTCGGGAATCCCGTACAGGTACTTGTTCGTCAGGAGGCCCTGCGAGAGCGGGCAAAAGGCGATGACCCCGAGACCCATCGCGGCCGTGACCTCGAGAAGCTCAGGCTCGATCCAGCGGTTGAGCATCGAGTAGCTCGGCTGATGAATGATCGGCCGGACCAGGCCGTTTCGCTCACAGACCTCGACCGCTCGGCGAGTCTGCTCGGCGTTGTAGCTGGAGATGCCGGTATAGAGCGCGCGACCGCTGCGCACGGCGGTGTCGAGCGCGAACATCGTTTCTTCGAGCGGGGTCTCGGGATCGAAACGGTGCGAGTAGAAGATGTCGACGTAATCGAGTTGCAGTCGCTTCAGCGACTGGTCGAGGGACGCCAGAAGGTACTTGCGAGAACCCCATTCCCCGTAAGGGCCGGGCCACATCAGATATCCGGCCTTCGTCGACACGATCAGCTCGTCACGGTGGCCCGAGAAGTCCTCCTTCAAAATGCGGCCGACCCTGAACTCCGCCGCTCCCGGCTCCGGGCCGTAGTTGTTGGCGAGGTCGAAATGGGTGATCCCGTGGTCGAATGCGGCGAATAGCATGGCGCGCGCATTCTCATGCATCGAGCCCTCGTCGGTGTGCCGGGCGGCGTCGGTGCCGGCGTCGCCGAAGTTGTGCCAGCAGCCGAGGGAGATCACCGGCAGCTTCAGGCCGGAGGATCCGCAACGGGAATACCAGCCCTCGGGCACACGGTCGTATCGGTCGGGCGCGAACTGAGGCATGGGTGACATGTTACTGGGTGGCTACCCGGTTGGGCCGCCCGAACCACCCGATCGACCGTTTTTCTGCGCGACGGCGGCCAAAGCTGGCAAACTAGGAGGGTCTAGGGTTCTGTTAAGGATGAGCATTCAGGCAGTCGTGCAGGGAATCGGGCATTCGGTGCCCGAGAAAATCATCAGCAACGCCGACCTCGAGAAGATGGTCGAGACGAGCGACGAGTGGATCGTGCAGCGGACCGGCATTCGCGAGCGAAGGATGGTCGCGCCGGACCAGTCGACGAGCACGCTCGGGATCGAGGCCGCCAAAGAGGCGCTTCTCCGTTCGGGGGTCGAGGCCGGCGAACTGGATCTCATCATCACGGGCTCCGTAACCGGCGACATGCTGTTTCCGTCGACGTCGTGCCTGATCCAAGCCGGGATCGGGGCCAAGCATTCGGGCGCCTTCGACGTAGGCGCCGCCTGCGCCGGGTTTATCCATGCGACCTCGGTGGCGACCGCGATGATCAAGACCGAGCAGGCGAAGACCGTGCTCGTAGTCGGCGCCGACGCATTGACCCGTTTCGTCAACTGGGAGGATCGCTCGACCTGCGTTCTCTTCGGCGATGGCGCGGGCGCGGTCGTGCTCCGAGCCGAGGAGAACACCGAGCGGGGCGTCATCAAGACGGTCCTCCTCGCGGACGGAACGGGAGCCAAGTTCATCGATCTACAGGCCGGCGGCTCGCGCTATCCGGCCTGCAGCGAGGCCAGCCGGGAGGTCCGAAGCACCATCTTCATGGCCGGGTCGGAGGTTTACCGGTTCGCGGTCGGCGCGATGGGCGACGCCTGCTGCCGGCTGCTCGATCAGGCCGGGATGTCGTCGGACGACGTCGACCTTTTCGTACCCCACCAGGCGAACCTGCGGATTATCGAGTCGGCGGCGAAGCGGCTCAAGCTCCCCGAGGAGAAGGTCTTCGTCAATGTCGCCAAATACGGCAACACGAGCGGAGGATCGATTCCTCTCGGCCTCTACGAAGCCGAACAGGAGGGCCGGCTGAAGAAGGGCATGGTGGTCATGACGGTCGGTTTCGGCGCCGGACTGGTCTGGGGCGCAAACCTGATCCGCTGGTGATTTACTCCTCCTCCGTGCCGGCGGTCTTCGACCGCCGCTCGACCGCAGGTCGAGCAAAAGATTGGAGCTTTGCTCCAGCGGGGCTGAAAGCCCCCCGGCACGGGGGTGGCAACATGGAAAGAAGAGAACCCGTCCTAGCCGGCCCGAATGGCTTCCACGTCTCTCGCGATCTGCTCGCGGAGGTCGTCCAAGTTGGGGAAGTTACGCTCTTCGCGAATGCGCTTCGCCAGTCGTAGCGTGACCGCCATCCCGTAGAGCGGGTCCGCGGGGTAGTCGAGCAGATAAGCTTCGATGGTTCGGTCGCCGCCCCCCGCCGCCGGCCGAGTGCCGATGCTGACGGCGGCGCGAAAGGCCCCGTTGGGCGTCGTCATTTCGCCCGCGTAGATACCGAACGCAGGCAGCACCTGATCGAAGGAGCGAGCGAGATTCGCGGTGGGAAATCCGAGGCTGCGGCCAAGACGCCGGCCCGGCACGACCACTCCAGGAATCTCGAACGGGCGGCCCAAGAGAGCGCCCGCCTCTTCCACCATGCCGGCTTCGACGGCCCTCCGGATTTCGCTGCTGCTGACGCGCCGTCCGTCTATCTCGAAGGAAGGAACAACCCTCGTCTCGATCCGGTCTTCGAGCCACTTCGGCGTCCCTGCCCGGTTGTGCCCGAAAGCGAAATCGTGCCCGATCACGATCGCCTTGGCCCGCAGGCATTCCACGAGGATCTTCTCGAAGAAGACGTCCGCCGAGGTCTGGCTGAGGGAGAGATCGAAGGCGAGCACGACCGCGACCGCGACCCCGAGGACCTTGAATTCGGCCAGATTGGATTGGAGGGAGGCGATCGCTTTGGGGCATTTCGCGGGAGCCAGAACGTGAGCCGGATGGCGGTCGAACGTGACGAGCACGCAAGGGCACTCGTGCTGCAGCGCCTTCGTGACCGCCGTGCGAATGACCTCCTGATGGCCGCGATGCACGCCATCGAAGGTGCCGATACAGACGACCGACTCCGTCCATTCCGCCGCAAGCAGTTCAACGCCGAAGTGCACCTGCATGAAGCCACGAGTCTACCGGGCGGCGAGCGCCTGGGTGACGGCTGAGTCCTGATAAGGCTGGGTCCTGACGGAGAGATGGCTGATGGACATCTGGGATGAGGGGATTCGCGCCTCACCCCAGGTCTTCCGCAGCATCCGCGTAGATCCGCAGTCACCCCAATCGGCAATCCCGGATGATCCGCAAGCGGATGTGCGACACTCAATGCATGTCGGAGATCATCGAACCGTTCCGCATCAAAGTCGTCGAGCCCCTCTCCTTCACAACCCCCGAACAACGCCGCACTATCCTCGATCAGGCGCATTGGAACCCCTTCCTCATCGATGCCGAAGGCGTCCTCATCGACCTCCTGACCGACAGCGGCACCAACGCGATGTCCAGCTACCAGTGGGCAGCGGTGATGATCGGCGACGAGAGCTACGCCGGCTCACGCAGCTTCAAACGGTTCCGCGACAAGGTGCAGGAGATCACCGGCCTCGCCCACGTCATTCCCGTCCACCAGGGCCGGGCGGCCGAGAAGATCCTGATGAGCATCGTCGCCGGCCCCGGCAAGCTGATACCCAACAACAACCACTTCGACACGACTCGCGCCAACATCGAGTTCACGAAGGCTGAGGCGGTCGATCTCGTGACCGACGAAGCCAAGGACTTCGACAGCGACTATCCCTTCAAGGGCAACATCGACCTCGCGAAACTGGAGCAGTTCATTCTCCAGCACGAGGGCCGGATCCCGATCGGGATGATCACGGTGACGAACAACACGGGAGGCGGCCAGCCGGTGTCGATGGAGAACATCCGCGAGGTCGCCTGGCTCTACCGGCAGCACGGCATTCCCTTCATCATCGACGCCTGCCGGTTTGCGGAGAACGCCTGGTTCATCAAGCAGCGCGAGCCGGCCTATGCCGACAAGACGCCGCTGGAGATCGCCCAGGAGATGTTCTCCTACGCAGACGGCGCGACGATGAGCCTGAAGAAAGACGGCTTCGGCAACATCGGCGGCTTCCTGGCCTTAAACGACGACGCGCTGGCCGACCAAGCCCGCAACCTGCTCATCCTCACCGAAGGCTTCCCCACCTACGGCGGCATGGCCGGCCGCGACCTAGAGGCTTTGGCGGTCGGCCTCGAAGAGGTGCTCGATGAGAAGTACCTTGCCTATCGTGCCGCGACGACGCGGTACTTGGCCAACCATTTGCTCGAGACCGGGGTCAAGGTCGTCCGTCCGGCCGGCGGCCATGCGGTTTACGTGGACGCGAAGCGCTTCTATCCGCAAATTCCGCCGGAGCAGTTCCCAGCTTGGTCGTTCGTTTGCCAGCTATACCTGAAGGGCGGGATTCGTGCGGTGGAGATCGGCTCGGTCATGTTCGGCCGGTGCGTCGACGGCGTCGAGCACCCTTGCGGCCGCGAGCTCGTGCGGCTGGCCCTCCCCCGCCGCGTCTACACGCAGGCTCACGTGAACTACGTCTGCGAGACGATCGCCGAAATGTATCGCGAGCGGGAGTCGGTGAGCGGGCTCCGGATCACCAAACAAGCCCCCTTCCTCCGCCACTTCACGGCCGAGTTCGAGCCGGTTCTTGTGGGACCGCCGAATTCATTCGGCTCCGGAAACCCGTAGTCACCACCCCCCGCGACCGGGGCGGGTGCTGACGTCTACTTCGCCATCAGCTCGGCCAGCAGCAGCCGGTCGGGGTCGATGACCCGCTCGGTGCTCAGCACGTAGCCGAGCGGGTGGGCGACGAGTTGGTTGCCGTCGACCCCGACCATCTCACCCTTGTAGCCGCTCAGGAGCCGGTTGGCGGCGAAGGCGCCGAGGCGTAGCGCCAGGACGCGGTCGAAGGCGGTCGGCGAGCCGCCGCGCTGGGTGTGGCCGAGCACGATCGACCGGGCGTCGAAGCCGGTGTTCTTCTGGATGAAGCTCTTGATGTCCTCGCTGCGGGCCGCGCCTTCCGCGACGACGATGATCGAGCTGATCTTGCCCTTCTTCGCGCCCCGCTTCATCTGCTCGCAGACCTCGACCAGGGAATACGGGACTTCCGGGATGAGAACCGCTTCGGCGCCTCCCGCAAGCGCGGCCTCGACCGCGATGAAGCCGTTCCGCCGCCCCATCACCTCGATCACGAAGACGCGGTCGTGAGAATAGGCGGTGTCGCGCACCTTGTCGATCGCCTCGACGGCGGTGTTCACGGCGGTGTCGAAGCCGATCGAGAAGTCGGTCCCGCTGATGTCGTTGTCGATCGAGCCGGGAACGCCCATGACCGGGAATCCGAACTCCTCGTGCAGCTTGAGCGCGCCGGTCAGGGAGCCGTCTCCCCCGATCACGACGAGTCCCTCGATGCGGTTCTTCCCGAGATTCTCGATGGCCTGGCAGCGTCCCGCCTCCGTCATGAATTCCTTGCTTCGGGCGGTTCTGAGCATCGTCCCGCCGCGGGTGATGATGCCGCCGACGGACTTGGAGTCCATCTCCGGGCCTTCGTCGTTGATGATCCCTTCGTAGCCCTGAACGAAGCCTTTGACGCTCGCCCCTCGGCCGATGGCGGCGCGAACGACGGCGCGAATGGCGGCGTTCATGCCCGGCGAATCCCCTCCGCTCGTGATGACGGCAATGCGGTTCACGCTTCAGATTGTAGGTTGGCTACGCCCGATTGCCTAGACGCGAAAAAGCACGTCATCTTTGCCAGTTCCTGGGAAGCGAGTACGCTGTTGGCATGCGCAAGCCCGAGTTCGAGCAGTTCCGGAGAACCTTGATCCGGAAGGCGAAGGCGTTGCCTCAGCAGGCCCGCGAGCCGTACCGGCTCGCTATCGTCGGCCTCCTCGAGGATACGGGGCTGTTTCTCATCCAGAAGGCCCGGAAGGACGGCCACGACGAGGCGCTTTTGGAGATCCACGGCTCCTGGGTCGGCACGGATTTCAGCCCGGACGCGGTGAAGGCGGCTCTCCTCGAAACCTGGCCGGGCGGCGTTTTTGGGTCGGGGGAGCAGGGCTTTCTGCTGGAGAGCGAAGAAGAGGTCGCCATCCTGCAATTCGCCTGGGATTCGGGTCAGGGCCAGTTCCTGACCGGACGCATCAAGATCGTGGTGTAGCGGGCGATCGGTGGCGAATGACGCCCTCCTTCCGGCAACCCACGCCGCGCCATTCTACGGCATCGCCGCCCAAAGGCGCTCGAATTCGGCGACGAGGTTCTCCATAGCGGCGAAGCCGCCCTGCCAGAAGCTCTCCGCGTGGAGATCGACGCCGACCGACCGCATGAGCTCGGTCGGCGTCTTTGAGCCGCCGTCCCGGAGGAGCGAGACGTACTTGTCGGCAAAGCTCGGGCCCTCCCGCTTCGCCATCTGATACAGCGAGAGAACGAGAAGCTCCCCGAACGAGTAGGCGTACACGTAGAACGGCGCGAAAACGAAGTGGCCGATATACGACCACCAGAGCCGGTGCTGCTCGCCCAGATTCACGGAGGAGCCGAACATCGCCTGCATTTCCTCCTGCCAAAGCTCGCCGAACCGGCTGGGCGGCAGCTCGCCGGACGCGCGCCGCTCCTCATGGATCCGCTGCTCGAAGCGGAACATCGCGGCCTGCCGGAAGACGGTGGCGAAGATGCCTTCGATCTTTCCCGCATAGAGGGCGAGCTTGTCCTTCGTGGACGCTTCCCGCACCAGGCTCTCGAACACGAGCATCTCACCGAACGTCGAGGCAAGCTCGGCCAACGGCAGCGTGCCGTGGAAATTGAAGTAAGTTTGCGCCCGGCTGAGCGAGGCGTGGACGCCATGGCCCAGTTCGTGAGCGAGGGTCATTACGTCGTCCTGCTTGTTCAGATAGCTCTGGAAGACGACGGGATGGGTGTCGGGGGTGATGTAGCTGCAGAAGGCGCCGCCCTGCTTGCCCTTTCTCGGCTCCGCGTCGATCCAGTTCTCGTCGAAGAACTCGCGGGCACGGGTTTCCATTTCATTCGAGAAGGATCCGAACGCCTCCAAGACGATTCTCCGGGCCGAATCCCAGTCGACGCGTTCCTCCGACTCGAAAAGAGGCGCGTAGCGGTCGATGTGGGTTAGCCCGGGAAGGTCGAGGATTTCCCGCTTGACCTTGTAGAAGCGCTCGACCAGACCGTAGTTCGCCCGGCACAACCGGATGACGAGGTCGACCGTCTCTCGATCGAGCTCGTTGCTGAGATGGCGCGCCTGCTCCGGGTATTCGAATCCGCGCATCTTGTCCTCGATCGCCTTGTCCTGGAGGAGGTTGTTGAACGTGAACACGAGAACCCGCTGAAGCTCCTGGAGGCCCTGCGTGAAGGAATCGGCGGCAGCCTGGCGGAGAGCCCGATCCGGCTCATGAAGGAGGGCGACCAATTCCGGCTGGGTCAGATCCTCGATCTCGTCGCTTCCCGGCCGCCGCAGCTTGTAGACATGATTCGACGTGACCTCTTCGAAGAGGCGAACCCAGGCTCGGGAGCCGGTGTTCGCGACCTGCTCGAGGACGACCTCTTCCTTCTCGGACAGCCGGTATGGGCTGT
>DATJYD010000527.1:0-3827 GCA_035499755.1 Fimbriimonadaceae bacterium | reverse complement strand
GCATCTTCCGCCAACTCATCCTGCCCCTCGCCAAACCGGCTCTCGCGACCTGCGCGCTGTTCCAATTCATCGGGACCTGGAACGACTTCCTTGGCCCCCTCATCTACGTGAACGACCCGGCGATGTACCCGCTGGGGTATGGGCTGCAGCAGTTCGTCTCCCACTACGGCGGCTACTACGCCCAACTCATGGCCGCGGCCACGATCTTCACCCTCCCGATCATCGTTCTCTTCTTCTTCGCGCAAAAGACCTTCATCCAGGGCATCGCGACGACGGGAGGGAAGGGGTGATGGGCCGATCGGGTGACAATCCAACCAGTCCTACCGATAATCGACCAGCCACTCCTCCTCGGCGTCGAACAGCTTCATCGTCATTTCCTTGATCTCGGCCGGGCAACAGACCGCCGAGGTCAGGGGGTCGAGCATGAGGGCTTGGGCGGCCATCTCCTTCGAGCGGTGGATGATCGCCTCGACGGCGAGATCGAACATGCGCATGTCGGCGTCGCACATCGCGGCCATCTGGCGGGGAAGTCGGCCGAACTTGGTGGGCTGGATGCGGTTTCGGTCGACCAGGCAGGCGACCTCGACGCAGCCGTCCTGGGGCAGGTTGTCGATGAGGCCGCGGTTGGCAACGTTACCGTAGATCACGCAAGGCGTGTGCTTCTCGATGGCTTCGATGATCCATGCCCCGTATTCGCGCGTGCGGTCGAACTTGATCTCCTCGTCGCCCGCGACCTGCCGCTCGCGTTGCTCGTCCTGCCGTCGACGCCAGGTCGGCCAGTTATTGGCGTAGAAGCTCTCCTCGCCGCGGTAGGCGGTGTCGGTGTACTTGTCGAGGAGGTCTTTGCGCTTGCGGTAGTAGGGAACATACTCGCTGAGGTGGCCGCTCGACTCGGTGATGAAGGCCCCGAAGTGGCGCATCATGTCCGACCGCACCGGCTCGGCCTTGGCGAACTCGGACTCGCGGTCGTTGGCCTGAGCCATCAGCCCGGGATAGAGGTCGCCGCCGTCCGGCCCGAGAAGCTCGGTGAACCACGCCAGATGGTTGATCCCCGCGCACTTCCACTTCATGGCGTCATAGGCGACTCCGGCATATTTGGCGAGCATCTCGCTCGTGCCCTGCACCGAGTGGCAGAGCCCGACCACGTCGATCGACGACGTGCGCTGGGCGGCCAGGCACATCATGTTCATCGGGTTGGTGTAGTTCAGCACCATGACCTGCGGGCAGAGCCGCTCGCAGTCGTGGAGAATGTCGATCCACTCCGGAACCGTGCGCAGGGCCTTGAAAAGCCCGCCCGGGCCGATCGTGTCGCCGATGTTCTGGCTGACTCCGTATTCGAGAGGAATGTCGTTGTCCGGGCGCACGCACTCGACCCCGTGGACCTCGATCGCGTTGACGATGTAGTCGGTTCCCGGCAGAAGCTCCTCGCGGTCGGTGCTGGCGCGGACCGTCCACTTCTCGCCATCGCCCAGATCCTCGACGATTTTCTGCATGAGCTTCCTCGTCAGGTCCAGGCGCTTGGCGTCGATATCCACGAGCCGCAACTCTCCGCCCAGATTCCCCGGCATGAGGGTGACGTCCTTGAGGATGGAGTTTGTGAAGAAGCTCCCCGCGCCCATCATCGTGACGTTGATCTTCCGGCTCATTTCGCCGGGCAGTCCAGGGCGCGAATCGAGTTTGATGTGATCCAGGTGGGAAGTAGCTGCAGCCATGATTGACGCAAGGCTACCGCGAGTTGAGGAATGAGGATTGGGGACCTCGAAGGTTGCGAGTGGAGGAGATGTTGGAACGAGCAGCCGCCCGCAGCGTCCCAAGAACCAGGCCGTAATCGCCCAATCGTCTGGAGGCAGTATGAAACGGACTCTGCTCTGTTCGTTCGTCGCCGCGCTCTCCTTCGCCTTCGCCGGCTGCGGCGGGAACCTCGGACACGATTCCAAGGTGCAGATCGAACTGGTCGCGGCACCCGGGACGACCGACTTTTCGAACCTGCACGTCATTGTTTCGCGGAACAGCGGCACTTCGACCGATGCGGCCGCGGTGTCCGGCACGCAGAATCAAGCCTGGGCGACGGTGGTCACGGATTCGGGACTGAAGGAAATCGACTTCGTCACGAATTCTCAGCAGGTGCCCTATTTTCTGTATGTCGAGAACTTGCTCGGATCAGACCAGAACGCGCGGGTCAGAATCTTCATGGACGGCGCCTTGCGATCCGATCATGTGTACACGGTCGCGACCGGCGCGACGACGCAGGAGAATACGATTTTCCGCAACAACGTCCAGAATCCGTAGCGTCCGTTCTGACCGGAGTGGGAAGCCGCGGCGCTTATCTGACCGCGAAAGCCGCTCAAGCCCGCTTCAGCGGCCCGTTTTCGCCCAGGGCGGGGTGGAGTCGCCGATCGCACGGGGGGTGAAGACGCCGCGATAGAGCCTGAGATCGGCGACGAGACCGTCGAGCGGCTCGTTGTGGGGGCCGCGGTCATTCTGGACGTTGCCAATCCCGACTCCGGGGCTGTAGGCGGGGACGAGGTCGCCGAACGGCCTACAGGTCGTCGTGACCATCGAGACGCGCCGGCCATCCAGCCAGAAGTCCATCTCCCCGCTCTTGGCGTCGAGACTCGCGACAATGTAGATCCATCGGCGGAGAGGAATCTCCCCGGTGACTCCGCAGCCGACGTTGTCGTCGTTCTCGACGAGAAAGGTGATCCTGCCATCGGGGACGACCGCCAGCTCATAGGGGTCCAGGCCGGCCCGGTCGTCGCCCCGGAACAGGACCTGAGCGACCTCTCCATTCGGTGTGTACGATCTCAGGTAGAGCCAAACGGAGAGCGTCATCGAGCCGGTGAGCCTGAGCGGCGGGAGATCGGCGAGGAGGATTCCGCCGCGTTGGCCGGTGAAGTCGTAAGCGAATCCACCCGCGATCGGGACGCGGTCGGCGCCAGGCGTCTCGCGAACGGGTACGGGCCGCCCGTCGACCTGCACTTCACCCGCAGGCGTGAGCCAGAGAACCGGTGTCCCGGTCCTGGCAGCGGCAGCAAGCATCGCGAGTACAGGCAGGATGGCCATCGTCAAATCCCTCCGAGGATCGAACGAGGCGAAGACGCCGCGGTTACGGTTGTTTCGCCATGCTCAGGACCCGGCCCCGATGGAGTCGCTACTTGGCATTGGCCAGGATTCTGATGGGCTCAGCCTCGGACCTTCTTCACGAAACTCTCGAAACGCTCCCTCTCATCGGGCTTCGTCCCAAGGGAACTGCGACCGAACACCTCGACGGCGCGATCGAAGGCGCTCTCGGCTTCGTCCTTTCTTCCCGCAAGCCGCAGGACCCAGCCGCCGTAGGCGAGCAGATACGCGTCCTTGTCCCGCCCCGCCTTCAGGAACTCCTCGGCCGCCTTGGCGCGGAGATCGTCATAGGCTTGCCTGTCCTTGACACGCTGGTCGACGGCCGCGAACTCGACCAGATATCGCCACCAGTCTTCACGCTCGACCTTCCCGCGCAGGTCCTTGAGGAATGCGAGGCAGCCGGGACCATCGTAGATCGCCAGCAACCGGATCTTCTCGCGGGCCACCGTGTACCGAAAGTCCGGGTTCTTCCCCGCCGCCCGGTCGAAATCGTGAAACGAGCCCTCGCGGTCGCCGGATTCGAACTTCTTCTCTGCCGCGGGGAGCTTGCCCAGAAACGCCTCCAGCTTCGCCTGATCGTCCAGATACTCCTCGAAGCTCCGCCGCTCCTTCGCCACGTCGAGCTTGCCCGCGAGAGCATCGGCGATCGGCTTGTCCAGACTGAGGGGGTGGCCGATCCATAGGACTTTTCCCGAGGAGTCGACGAT
>DATJYD010000526.1:0-2418 GCA_035499755.1 Fimbriimonadaceae bacterium | reverse complement strand
GACGAAGCCCTGCGTGGTCGATGCCGATGCTCTCAACTGCGTCTCCCTGGGCGTCCCCCTTCCTCCGGCAAGTTGCGTGCTCACCCCTCATGCCGGCGAGATGAGCCGTCTTCTCGAACTGAGCACAGCCGAGATCCAGTCCGACCGGTTCAAAACCATCGAGCAAGCTGCGTCCCGATTCGGCACGACCGTCCTCCTTAAAGGGCCTTTCACCGTTGTGGGCGAGCCCGATCGCCCGATCCTTGTCAACACGACCGGCAATCCGGGGATGGCGACCGGCGGAATGGGCGACACCCTCACCGGAATCATCGCCACCCTGCTGAGCGAAGATCTGCCCGCCTATTGCGCGGCGGCTTGTGGCGTCCACTGGCACGGCCTCGCCGGCGACATCTGCGCATGCGAGATTGGGACCATCGGGTACACGGCCGTCGATGTTTCCAACGCATTGCCCGCCGCAAGGGTTAGAATCTTATCAAGTTGCGAATCCAAGCCACCCTGCTAGTACTTCTCGCGCTCTTCGGCGTCAGCCAAGCCCAGCTCAAGGTCACGCTGAAGTTCGATTCGTCCGCCCCACGAGAGGTTTTCGTCGCCGGCGCGCTGCCCAAGTCGCCGCCCGAGCAGTCCGTCAACGTCAATGGATCGAGCTTCGACTACAGCGCCCCGTCCGTCGGCCCGGCCGACTCGATCTACGTTTGGGACACCTCGACCAACGACATCGCCTCCAAGCCGGTTAAGTCCATTCAAAACGGCGTCTGGGAGGTCAAGCCAAGCGATTTCACCCTGATCGGTACGGTTACCGTGCACATCGAGCACAAGGGCCAGCCGATCCAGGCCGCGCAGGTGAGCCTATCCGGCAAGGGCAAGTCCGAGAGCAAGCTGCTCGACCCGACCGGCAAAGGGGACGTGAACTTCTTCGGCTATCCCGTCGGCGATCTGAAGGTGAAGGTCGACTACAACACCCTCGACAAGAAGCAGGGCTCGGAGCAGGTGACCTTCACCGAGCCGGCCACTCGGGATAAGCCGATTCCCGTCCTAAGCGTGGACGTTTCGGACGACGTGGCGACGATCGGAGCGGCCAGCGCCGCCCCGCCTGCGGCAAGCCCGGGGACGACGCCTTCTGGCAACGGCCAAAGCCAGGGGTCGCCGCAAACGATCAAGGGTGAGAAAGGCGCGTCCGGTAATTCGGTCGTCACGTTCTTCATCGAGCTGATCGTTCTCGCCCTTCTCGCAGGGGGCGGTTGGTACTTGTTCTTGATGCTCAAGCACCGGCCCAAGGAGTTTGAGGCCGCGCTTCACAAGGTCGGCATTCAGGTCCCGACTCAAGATCCGAGTCCGGGCACGCCGATCGCGGTGACGCCGCTGGCGCCCGCTCCGCCTCCGCCGAAGATCATGCTCGACGACGCGGAGCCGGTTCCTCTTGGGACCCCGGTGGCTGTCGCTTCTCCGGCCGGCGTTTCGGGCGGTGAGCCGAGCTTGGTTTCCGAGTCCGGACAGCGTATCGTGCTCGCGGAAGGCGAGTCGACGGTCGGCCGCGAGGATGGCCTCGGTCTGAGCTTGGTCGGCGAGAGTACGGTTTCGCGGCGGCATGCGACGGTTACGCGAACGGGAAAGACGGCCATTCTGAGGGATTTGGGCAGCACCAACGGCACTTTCGTCAACGGAACCCGTCTTCAAGGTGAGGTGGCTCTCAAACCGGGCGACCAGGTCCAGTTTGGCTCGGTTCGGTTCCGGTATGAGGGATGACTCACGGGTGCACGGAATTTTCGAGGTCGTAGCATCGGCTTCCAGCCCGTGATTCGAGGCACTGGGGATGAGGAAGTCGTAGCATCGGCTTCCAGCCCGTGATTCCGAGGCCCTCGGGTAAGAAGAAGTTGAGTCTGAGAACGCGAAATGGGCAGATTGCTCTTTAAGGCATTGGTCGGCGGCATCGCCGCATTCGTAGGCTGGATGATCATCGAGCCGACGAATCCCGGCCTGGTGTCGCAGGAGGCCTTTGCCGTGTTCGAGACCAGGATGATCCTCCTCGTGGGAGTGCTCCTGGGAACGTCGCTCGGCGCCCTCGACGGCTACTTTCAGGGAAGCCGCCTGCATACGCTTCGCGGAGCCGGGCTTGGACTGCTCTTCGGAACCATCGGCATGATGCTCGGCCACTCGCTCGGCGCCGCGATTTCGAGCGCCGCGACCGGCGGGGTATTCGACGGCATCTCTCCTTTGGCATTGCTGTCTCGAACGATCGCAATCGCTCCGATGGGGCTCTTTCTCGGTCTCGGTGTCGGCGCCAGCACTCTGACGCCGAAGAGGATTTGGCAGAGCGGAGTCGGCGGCCTTATCGGGGGAGCGATCGGCGGTCTCCTGTTCAACGTGATCGGCTTCATCGTGGGTCCGACCGCGGTCGTGTTGCAGAACGTTCCTCACGGC
>DATJYD010000525.1:0-3063 GCA_035499755.1 Fimbriimonadaceae bacterium | reverse complement strand
TGCGATCGGCGACCGAGAGCGGGGTCCGACTGTTTGGCCCAACATGATCAGGAGGCAATATGCAAGGAGACGCCCACTTAGCGAACCCCTCATAGAAGCGGCGCACGAATCTGTGATCGCCTGGCAGATCCGGCACCGAGTTTCAGGTCAGAGTCGTATTCCGAGCTTCGGCCGGCATACCGGTACACTTCTTGCTTGACTACGGCCTCTAGGGGAGAACTTCAAGGCTCGGCGCGGTGTTTGCTGTCTTAAGGTGCAATATTGAATAAAAGGTTCCGCGCGTCTTACACGATTGCGATCGGTTTCGCCCTATTTGCCTTGCTGGCCGTCTACGGCCCCCGCCTCCTCAACGACTTCGTCCTCGGACGCGAGCACTTCGCTCCCCTCGCCCCGGGCGTCGTCAACATCGTCGGCGTCGATACGAGCAAGGGATACGGAATCCTGGTCGAAAACGAGATCGCCAAAATGGTGTTCGCGGGCGCCGATGCCTTCCAGGTCGGCAAGATGGACGAGTCGAGCCTGGAGAGTTCTTCGGGAGAGCGGAAATTCGTCCCGATCAAAGAGATGCTTGAAGGGCTGCAAGGCAATATTCACGGCCTCAGCTTCTTTGTCGAGCGATTGAACGACATCGACGATTCCGACCAGTCTCCTAATGCTCCCGTGTGGCGGATCGAGGACATCGAGAAGGCGCTCGACGGCGATAAGAACCTCGCCCAAAAGCTGGTTTCCGACCTGAATGTCAACCTGGATGGCACGCCCATCGACCGAATCAGCCCCAACGCCTTTCAGAACGGCATCCTCGTCGACGTGCCGGTGAAGATCGCGATTCCTTCCGGCAGCGAGCGCAAGGTGGTCGAGGCCAGGGTGAAGCGCTCCTACCGTCCATCGCTCATGCTCACGGTTGAGAAACGGTTGACGGGGAAGTTCTATACGAGGCAGGCACTGGCCTCCGAATACGCCCTCGCCGGGAAGGAGATTCTGGCTGGGCAACTGCCCCGGGAGAATGTCGCCGGGCAGCTCAAGAGCTTCGAAGCCGGCCAAAACCAGTACGTCGACGCGCCGCAGAGAATTCTGGACAGCATCACGATTGTTCTCAATGAGAACCAGATCACGGGGGCGCGCTACACGACCCAAACTTCGTCGAAGGGCGCCGCCTACACGCTGATCATCACACTCAACGACGAAGGCAGGAAGCGGCTATGGCAGTTTACGAGGGACCGAGTAGGAGCGCAGCTCTTGCTGACTGTGAACGGAGTCGCGATCGCCGCGCCGTTCGTCCAGCAGGGGCTGGCGAGCGGCGAGATCGAGGTCACGCGAATGGAGGACGAAAGACTCGTTCGCGACGCAGTCGCTACAATAAACGAGAAGAGGGCTCAAACGAATCCATGAATAGAATCTGTTACTGGCCGATCGGGGCCACTTTGGCGGTCGCACTGCTGGCCGGTTGTTCGGGCGGCGGAGCGAACGGCTATGTTCCGACCAAGCCGCCGGCGCTTTCCGCGGCAACCGTCCAGCCCGGACAGGAAGCCACCTACTTTCCATTCGCGGTCGACGATCAATGGACCTACGAGGCCACCTCGCGGACGGTGATCAACGGCCGAGTATTCAACGGCGGAGCGCAGATCACCTACCGTTTGAAGAAGCTGACGCCCTCGCCTGACGGGGGCCAGGACGCGACGTTCGACATCCTCGACGACAAGAACAAAGTCAGCAGCCATGAGATCTGGCGGGTCGACCAGCACGGCATCTATAGCGTCGGGTCGGGCAAGACTGCCATCCATATGACTACGCCGCCCCAGTTGGTCCTGCCTTTCCCCGTCACCGTCGACTCCAAGTTTAATTGGAAGGGAACGATGACGAACGATCAAGGCAAGCTCACCCAGGAATCTCTAGCCGCGACCGTCGATGGCCAGGAGCCGGTGGATACCGCTGAAGAGCCCACCCAGACGAGAAATGCGATGGCGGTGGAGAACTCAGGCAGCATCAAATCGCCGGACGGCAACGGCAACGTCGCCTCCAAGATCTGGTTCACACCCAAGGTCGGGATCGTCCTCTTCCGCAGCTTGGCCCAGTATGTGGGCAAGGACCCGAAGACCGGCAAGCCGGTTCAGATCCAGGTGGAGTTGCTGAGGAGGCTCAAAGCCGTATCATTAAAGTGATGGCGCGGACGACGATTATCTTTGCTGTATTGGCATCTCTGGCAATCGCCGGATGTCAGTCTTCTCAGAAGGCGGTTTCGGGAGAAGCCACCAGTTCCCTTGCTCCCGGTACGGGCGTGAACAACACTCAGCCCACCCCGGACGCTGGACAGGAGCCTCCGAAGCCGACGCCCGACGTGCCGGACGACCTCAAGACCGACGCCTACCATTGGTACGGTCTTGCCAATACGGCTCCGATCAACTTCGAGATCAAGTCGGCCTCCGAGAGCTTCACCGGCTCGCAAACGGTTCACCTCCAGTCCGTCGCAGGCGGCAAGGCGGTCTATGAGATCGAGCGCACCGGGGGGCTCGGCGATCAGCTTGGGACGGATACCGTCACCCTTCAAAAAGACGGCATCTACGTCACCAACACCACGAAGCTGACCACCAAGGAGCCAACGCTCGACATGCCGTCGTCGGTGGAACCCGGCAAGACATGGAAGAACGAAGGGAAGTTCACGATGGAAGGCGGCCACAGCTTCGACCAGGACATCACTTTCACCGTGGTCGGCGAGAAGCCGGTCAAGACGGAAGCAGGATCCTATACCGGGCTCCTTGTGAAGGGCGCCGGTCAACTGACCATCGACGGCAAGAAATATCGAATGGTGTCGGGCGAATGGTACGTCAAGGAGAAGGGTCTGGTGAAAAACGAGATCAGCATGACGCCACTCGGCTCACCTCATGCTAAGCCTCAGTTGATCACGATCCAGGAGACAAAGTGATGATCCTGACCGCTCTCGCCGCGCTTGCCGTGTTCGCGTCTCCCGTCGACGACTATTTCCCCATGAAGCCAGGCACGCAGTGGACCTACGTGGACGACAATGGCATCGAGAGCACGGCCAAGGTCGATGCCGCCGTCGACATC
>DATJYD010000524.1:0-5506 GCA_035499755.1 Fimbriimonadaceae bacterium | reverse complement strand
AGTAACCGTAGCGGGTCAGCAACTGGTGGGCGTAGTATTCCGTGATTCCCTCCAGCCACCAAAGCGCGCCCGTCTTCGGCAGCGTCGTGTAGTCGAAGGGCCCGAGAACCTTCGCTCGAATCCGCTTCACGTTCCAGAGATGGAAGAATTCGTGCGCGTTCACGCCGATGATCCCGTCGCCAAGCCCGTTCGCGAGGGTGATTTCGGTGCTATTGAGGTGCTCCAGGCCGCCTCCGCCGTCGGGCCGGCTTCCGACGTTGAAGTGCCACACATAGTGGGTGTAGGGCGGCTTGTTGCCGAACAAGTCGTTTTCCGCCGCCGAGATGAGCCGGCACGCCTTGACCAGCTTGTCGACGTCCAGATCGTTCCGCGCCGGTCCGTAAAGCGCGAGAATGTGCTTGCGGCCATCGACCGTGTAATCCAGCTCCCGGTACATGCCGAAGGTGACCGGGCAGTCCGCCATGACATCATAGGTCGGCGCCGCGTAGTCGGCGACGGATCGGCCGCCCTTCGAGGCGTCCGAAACAAAGCCGCCGTCGAGCCCGGTCGCGATCTTCCATCCTGCGGCTAATTCGATGCTCAAACTGCACTTTTCCTGGGTGCGGCCGACTACATACATGTAGGTCCGCGGCCCTCCATAATGCCCGATGCTCTCGGATATCTGTACGGGAACCGTGTAGGAGACGTCGACCTCTTTGACTCCGGCTGTCGGGATCGACCATGTAGAGTCGTTCGGCTTCGCCGGCGTGAGATCGTGACCATCGGCAAGCACCTTCACATCTTCGACATTGCGACTGAAGTAACCGTACGCATACCCTCCCGGCCCCCAGTTGGGCATCTGGAGTTCGGTCGTCGAACCCTTCACGGGAACCTTCACGGTGACGGCGAGATGCTGGCCGCCATCTCCGGAGGGAATCGAGACCTCATATCGAATGTCCGCGGATGCGACGGAGAGAGTGCCGAGCACCAGCAACGAGCCTGCGACAATTCGGGCAAACATGCCGGATAGTATAAACCCGGACGGGGCCGTCGGGTGGCGCCCCGGGCGCGGAAAAAGAAGCCGGCAATCGTCCAAAATGCGGTGTATGTCGCAAAAGCGACAAGGTTAACAACATTTTTAGCGACGTGCGCCTTCTTTGTGTAGTACTGATAGGTGTTGTCGACACGAGGGACTGGAATGGGCCGCATCACAAAGCGCGACGAGGGGATCCTCAGCTTGCTCGGCAAGGGTATGCCGGAGGCCGAGGTCTGCCGCTCCCTTGGCATTAACGTCGTGCAGGTGGAGGAATCGCTCGAACGCATCGATCAGACGATCGAGAGCGGTCGGGCCGACGAGAAGCTCCAAGCCCTATACGAACGTGCCGTCCGTCGCCGGCTCGAGAACGCCCTACGAGCGCAACAGATCCGTTTTTCCGCCCTTCTGGACTCCGTGCTTTCGGCCGTTCTCGTCATCGACGGACGAACCGGCGTGGTGAAGCAGGCAAACAGCAAGGCGGAAGAGCTCTTCGCTTACGGGCGGGGGAGCCTCGTCGGGATACTGGTCGAAGATCTCGTTCCACCGCAGCACCAAGTCATCCATCCCGCCTACCGGATCGGCTTTCTCAACAGCATTCGAAAGCGGGAGATGGGCTATCATCCCCCGATCTTCGCGAGGCGGGCCGACGGAAGGCAGATCGAACTTGCCATCGCGTTGACGGCGACCCGGCTCGACGACGACGTCATGGTCGTCTGCACGGAATACTCCGTGTGGGTGGAGGCCGGCAAGGATCGCACTCAAGAAAGGTCGATTTAGCGGCCGGCTGGAAAGCTCGTTGCCGCAGGCGAGTTGGAACCGCCCATCTTCAGCATGTCAATCTCGCGGGGCAAGCCCTGCCCCTACGGTATCGCACTCGAGACGCATGCTTCGGGTTAGTCGAGGCTAACCCGGAACCGATGTCTTGCGGGCCGGGTCGAAGGAGTCGTTGGATGGCTTTCCAACCGAGGAGAAAACTGAGATGCGTGAGAGTAAGACCGGTCAAACATCTTCTTCCTCCGGCCATCGCCGCGGAAACACGAGCATGAGTCGGGCAAAGCGTAGCGAAGCCGCCAAGCGCGGTTGGGTCACTCGTCGCCAAAACGCGGAAAAGCGCGGATAAGGAGTCGAGCTCGAGCACAAAAGAGCGGGCCGTTGCCGGCCCGCTTGTCCATTTTCGATTGAGGGCTGATGCGTTAGCCGCCGCACTGCGGATGCTGGCCATCCGCGTCCGTGGTCCAAAGGCAGATATCGCCCACGACCTTGCTGTAGGGGAAAGACTTCGCATGTCCGTCCGCGAACTGGGAGTTGATTTGTCCGTTGTGGAGCTGCTGGCCCTCTTGAACGAGCTTCTGGGCGTAGGCTGCGGGCAGGTGAGCGCCAGCTCCCGGAATCGTGTTCGTTCCGTTGTTGGCATCGCGCACCCAAGTGCCGCCGCCGACGTTGCCCCAGTAGTACGGATACTGGCCACCGTTGAGGGTCAGATAGCTGAGTTCGTTTCCGTTCAGGTGGGAGGCAACCGTGAAGCCCGAGTCGTTGAGGATGTCAGGCCCCGCGCCGTAGTAGGTCGCGTCCGTGATCATGATCGTCGTGGCGACGCGAGAGATGCTGCCGTAGCCGATCGCCGACGCCGGGCCGCCATTGAAGGGCTGGCCGGGGCTGAGGTAGGCGTCGTTGTGGCCGTAGCTGTTCTGGCCGCCGTAGCCGTTGCCGACCGCGACCCCCGAGAAGGTGTAGTTGTAAGCCGAGCTGAACGTGTCGCCGGGGGCGAAGGCCGAGACGGTGTTCGCCGGATCCTTGTAGATGCCAAAGTTCTTGGTGTACGGATAGAGCATGTAGCACCAGAAGAACCGTTTGGCCGAATTCGCGTCGAGGAACTGCGCGTCTGGAACAAGCGGGCTGGCCGGGTTGTTCGGGTCGGTTAGGTACTCGTGGCAAATGTCCGCAGCGCCGGTGCCGCCCTCATAGTTGCAGTTCCAGCGATGGCCGTAAAGAACGTCGTCGTAATCCTGCAGGTACATCAGGGTAGCCGTGCCGAGTTGCTTCAGATTGCTGAGGTCGGCAGTCTTCTTGGCCGCTGCTTTGGCCTGGGCGAAGACGGGGAACAGAATCGCGGCGAGGATCGCGATGATCGCGATTACCACGAGCAGTTCGATGAGAGTAAAGGCTTTCTTTGACATAGAGGCTCCCGCCGGCCGAGCGGCGTGCCTTCAAGATGCGGCCCGTATGTTAAGGTCTCCATAAATCGGCGTGCGCTTTAACATCGAGATAACCGAAGCCTAATCGCGGCTTAACAGGACGCTACCGCTGGATCCGATCCTGAGGATGCAGGCCAGAGGGCATACTTCACCGAGCCCATGATTCAGGGCCCAAACGCTCTGCCCAGATGAGCGCGTCCTTACTATATGCTCGCTTTGGCAGCAGCACTTGCGATGGCGACGTCCGGGCTGGACAAGCTGGTTACGATCGAAGCCAAAGACTGGCTTCTCAGCGAGGTCCTCGCCGCGATCAGCTCGAAAACCGGCGTGCGATGTACCTGCGACTCCGTGTTCGGGAATGTCAAGACAACCGTCTTCGCCAAAGATGTCAAGGCGCGGGACGTCCTCGACCGTCTTTGCGACGACTTCATGAGCAAACTGCGCTTCGACGGCGGCGCCTACGAGATGAAGGACAGCCCGGAACGGCGAAGCGGGACCGAGTACGCGTTGGCGGAGGCGAGATACCTCGCGTGGCGTTTGCTGCAGAGACTCCAGGCACTTTCCGATCTGTCTCTTCAAAACAACTGGTCGCCTGCCACACAGGACGAAGCGCCGCTCCAATCCGATGACGAGACCGTCGAGCACTGGGCCCGGCGATTCATCAGTCAGCCGGCGTACCGGGTCGCGGCCCTCTGGTATCGATGGGGACGGCCCGCGAGCTTTGAGGACCGGTTGTGGGATGCCGCCGGGGTGTTCGAGGTGGGAAGCGTTCCCCGGGGGTGTCTGATTCAAGTGCCTAGCGGCGGCGAGGCCGTCGACGCCGCGACCGCGCCTCTGCTCGGATATCGAATCACTTTGGCGTGGCACCAAACAACCGGCGAGCTTCGATTGGAGTCGCTCAATGCGGGAAAGGTCCGCAACGATCCATATCTGGATCGTCCCTATCGCTACGCGAAACCGCCCAAGCAGCTTGCCGATCAGTCCTTCGCGAAACTCCTGAAAGCCTGGGACACTCCCGTGGATAAGCTCCCGCCGGCGCTTTTGCGGCGCAAGGTCGAGCCGCTGCCGGAACAGGAGGAAGAGAATCCAAAGTCGCCGGAGTTCTTTGGTGGGAAGGTGTCGCTTGGAGACGAACTCGAAACCCTGTATCGGGAGACGGGCATCCCCATCGTCTCGACGTCGTTCCGCACGCCCGCCCTCTCTCCAAAGCTCCCGGTCGGAGATGAGGCCGAGACGATCATCCGGCACCTGGCGAAGGAGGAGGAGTGCTTTCTTCACAGCGAGGGCGGATTTCTCGAGGTCCGGCATCCGGCTTTCTGGGTGTTGGGTCCTTCGGAGCCGCCCGAGGGGGCGGTCCGCGAGTTGGAGGCGATCGCGGCTCGCCGCACGCCCGGCTTGCTGGACTACGCCCGCCTGGCGGCGGCGATGCAACTAGCCGGCTGCGGAGATCTTCCGAGCCTCGGCAGCGAGGTTTGGCAAGTGAACTGGAGCCGGTGGGTCGATACCCGGGGAATCCTGGTTCAGTTCGATCCCGGCCCAATTGCGAGTGCCTTTCCACCGTTGGTTCTGCTCGGGGCGATGTCGGACTTCCAGCAAAGCGCGTTTACAGATGGGACGCCCTTTAATCTCGCGAAGCTCCGGTCCACGATGAGAGATTCGATGCCGGGCGGGCTTTGCGTGGCGGCGCACCAAGCTCCGCTCTACGACGCGATTACCACGGCGCGCATGCTCTGGATCGTCGTGGGACCGTTTCCGCTACCTCCCGGCGAGTGGCCGCCCGGAGTTCACGAATCGGGTTCTATTCCCGCGCCAGATATGTGGCTCACGGATAGCGGGGGGCGATACGTCTTCAACTTCGGCTACGCCGGAAGAGCCCCGGCCTGCTGGTACGTGATGAAGAACGCCGCCGACAAGGACATCGAGGACCCGGCGTCAGGGTCCTCGAGGGATCAATAGCCCGGATTTTTGGCGAGGGGGGTGGTTTCGGCGTCTCGCCGAGATGCTCGGCCTTAAGCTAGTGATGCCCCTTCGACTTTAGATACAGAACGCCGGCCACGATGATCAGGCCCAGAAGAACGAGGCCGAGGACTTTCCAGACGGAGACGGGCGCGTCGCCATGGATCTCTCCGCTCCGGGCGTTGATCAGGTAGGAATAGAGCTTGTCCCGGAACCGGTAGGCGCCCAGATAGATCGGCAGCAGGATGTGCTTGAAGGTGATCTTGTCGTATTGCGTCGCCTTGGTGAAGATGCGCTGCTCGTCGCCGCCGATGTCCCAGCGGATCGAGTTGTCGATCGT
>DATJYD010000523.1:0-11806 GCA_035499755.1 Fimbriimonadaceae bacterium | reverse complement strand
ATCTTACACCCGAAGCCAAAGCACGCGCGCCGAGGCGCCTCGGGGAACGTCCGGCAAGCACTCGGCGGAACTGTCTTACTCAGATCCGCGGGCGGCCTTTCACGGGGATTCCAAGTTGGCCGATTTCCTTGCGGCAGGCTCAGACTCCAGACTGCGAGGCCTTCCCGCTTCAGTCCACATCTTATAGTTTGACAAGCTACCGGCGCCATTTCTGACGGTAGGCTTGGGAGCATGGAAGTGGTTGCATACGGTGGCTGGAATCGTTGCGCGCGCCTGGTTTCCGGCAAGTTGGAGATGATCGTGACCTTGGAGGTCGGACCACGCGTGATCCGCTTCGCCGAGACGGGCGGACCGAACATGTTCGTCGAGTACCCCGAAGACATGGGCAAGACGGGAGGCGACGAATACCGAAGCTACGGCGGCCACCGGCTTTGGATCGCTCCCGAGGCGATGCCCAAGACCTATTATCCGGACAACAACCCCGTCGAGGTCGACGCGGAGGGAGATTGGCACGTCTTCACCTCTCCCACCGAGTCCCATCTAGTTCAGAAGCAGTTGCGGATCAAGGCGGAGCGGAACGGCTTCGAAATCGAGCACCGAGTCTACAACCGCAATGCCTTCGCGATCAACTTGGCGCCCTGGGCCCTGACCGTAATGGCGGCGGGGGGCGAGTGCATCTTTCCCCAGCCCAAGTACGGCATTCATTCCGAGAACCTGCTCCCGGTCAGGCCGATGGTGATGTGGGCCTATACGAATATGACCGACCCCCGATGGACGTGGGGCCGAAGGGCCGTCCGCTTGAAGCAGACGGAGAACCACGAGCCGCAGAAAATCGGGGCTTTCGTCAAGCAAGGGCTGGCGGGCTACGCCAACTTCGGCAACTTCTACTACAAGCGCTTTCCCTGCGAGCCCGCGCCCGACTATCCCGATTTTGGATGCAATTTCGAGACGTATACGCGCCACGACATGCTCGAGGTCGAGTCCCTCGGGCGCCTGCAGACTATCGAGCCGGACCAATATGCGGTCCACGTCGAACGGCACCACCTCCTCACCGGGGTCACCCTTCCGAAGGACGACGAAGGCTGCGGCGACTTCCTCGACGGCTTGGGTTGATCCGTTTGATGCCTGCAGAGTTCGTTCGCTCGGAGGGGCTCGTCCTGCCTTAGCCCGAATATCAGCCGCGGATTCGCCGCGGGCCACGGGGCGTGGCGGGAAGCGCCGTTCGTCAATAAACCGGGTTAAGACCCCGGGCGGATCCGCACGAAGACGCCCAGCGTGACGGGGCTGCGCCCGTAGTATGGGTCGAGGCTCGACGGAAAAGCATAGAAGCCGGCGTAGCCGCCGATTCCATAGTCGAGTCCAGACCGGTGCGCGAAACTTCGCATCGCGCCCACCAGGAACTTGTTGATCATGTAGTTCCCGGCGGGAATCCCCACGAGATCGTCCTTTTCGACATGCTCCCATCGGCCGAAGATCGACGTCGGGCCGGTCATCCACGTCGCCTCCGCAAACACGGCGTCCGAGTTCTTCCCTTCGATCACGTTCCGGCCGAAGCCGGCCGTGAAGGCCAGATTGTCGCCGCGAGGCAGGGGCCGGTTCCACAGGAGAGCCGCCGTCAGCCGGTGTTGATCGACGCCCGGTGCTGTGCTCTCCGGGGAGTTCAAGTATCCGTAGCTGGCGTTCAAAGACAGGTCGCGGGTCGGGTCGAAGGTGATCCGTCCCGATGCCGAGTTGAGTGACACCGGATCGGGCGCGTACCGGTTCTCGTTCGGCTCATGCCCGTTGAACAGCGACCCCTCGATCTGCCATTGATCGCTGTTCACGCCGGCCGTCAGAACGCCCCAGGAGATGTGGGTGCTGTCGAACCAGTGATGGCTGATCGGCGCCTCGGGGATCTCGACTCCGCTCGGCCGATGCATGAAGGTCGGCCCTCCCAGAGCCGGCTCACCCACCGGCCCGCCATAGACGAAGGCCCCGAGCCCGTGGCCGATGGGACGGCTGTAGGACACGGTGACTTCGTCGATAAGGTCGTGGGGATGCTGATAGTCCGTCAGTTGAACCCCGTGCGCGGTTTCCCCGGTCTGGAACAAGTCCGGATAGCCGAACTCACCGTTGAACAGCACGTCGAAAGAGCCCATGAGGGACACGCCAAGAACTCCGCTACCGGATGGTTTCGAGCCCATGAGCATGATCATCGAATTGGAGAAGAACCGGTTATCGCCGCGCTTTCCCCCCGAGTTGTTTTCGTCGAAGTTGATGAAGCCCATCAGGCTGAGGTCGAAGCCCTGGAACTTGGGAAGCGCTTTCATGTTCATGGGCGAGGATTCCGGGAGCCAACTGGTCCCCGATCCCTCCTTCGCCATGCCCCAGGGTCCGAGACGTCCCTGCATCGCTCCCATCGCCATGCCCGACATCTGACTTCCGCTGGCCGAGGTCCGAAACGTCAAGGTTCTGATGACCGGAGGCTGGCCCGATTCATCCACGCGAACCGTCACCTTCCACGAACCGGCCATGGTGAAGTCGAGCTCGGCCTTGTAGGTGCCGCCCCCTTGGCTCACGGCCTTGGGATAGGCGGTTCCCATGTCCATCTCTGCCATCGCGACGGAGATCGTCAAGGTTGCGTCCGAAATCAGGCTGCCGTCGGGCCGGCTAACCGTAACGATGAGCGAGTTAGCGCCGACGGTGGCGGCGGATGCGAGCTTCGCATCGACCTTCAAAACCGGTGATTGGGCCGGCGACAAGGTTGCCGCGGAAAGAAGAAGCGCCGAAACTGGGATGCGTGTGCTGATCGAAAACAAGCTGGGATCCCCCTCTGATCAAGGCTGCGACAGGGCCTGAAGCCTCGTCGCAAAGCAACAGAAATGCGCGCGCGTCCGCGCGTGATTGCCGGGTCAATCGAGAGGAGGGGCGCGGCCGGCGTCGGGAGCGCGGATCCGTTGGCCCGGGATTCTGCCTTGGACCTTCCCGAGCGGAGCGTGTCCTCGCGGCTTGACGGGCGAGACCAGCCTTGAAATCGCGGGGATGGTCGGGAAGACCTCGCGGAACGTGGCTTGCGTCCGCGCCGCCCGGCTTGGCGTGGCTGGGCAGATCCGGCAGGAGCAACTCTTCCCAGCCGTCCGGCAACAGCTCATGCGTGTTCCGGCGTCGCGGCAGCAATGGCACACCGCCAAGCGCACAGGCGCACCCGCGCTGGGCATGTTCGGCGCGGGGCTCCACGCGTGGATCGCGACGGCTAGCGCGCACAAAAGAGCGATCAGAAGCCGGCGTTCTCCCACGCCGACTATTCTAGCTCAGCTTTCCTCGACGCGGACATCTTCCACGCCGTTCTTGCCTTTGGGGAAAGACGGCGGTTTTTGCCGAGCCATCAATCCGGAGAGAAGTGCCGCAGCCGTAACGAATTCGTCACGACCGACACGCTCGAAAAGGCCATCGCGGCCGCCGCGAACATCGGGTTCAAACGGCCTGTCATCGCGAGAGGGATCATTACCACGTTGTAGCCGAAGGCCCACACCAGGTTCCACCGAATTGTGTTCATCGTCGCTCCTGCAAGCCGGATCGCCGTGGCCACTCCCCGCAAATCCGCCCTGAGAAGAGTCATTCCCGCCGTTTCCATCGCGACGTCGGCGCCGGAGCCGATCGCAATTCCGAGGTCGGCCTGGGCCAGGGCCGGCGCGTCGTTGACTCCGTCTCCGACCATCACGACCGGTCCGGCTGCTTGGTACTTCCGGACGATCTCCGCCTTTTGATCCGGGAGGACCTGTGCCTCGATCCGATCGATCCCAACCTTGGCCGCGATCGCTTCCGCGGTGGCCCGGTTGTCCCCCGTCACCATCCCGCATTCGATCCCTAGTCGGACTAGCCTTTCCACGGCTTCCTGGCTGTGTTCGCCGACCACGTCGGCAACCGCGAGGATTGCGGAAACCTTTCCGTCGAGCGCCGCATAGGCGACCGTCTTGCCTTCCTTCTCCAGTCTTTCCGCGTCGGCACGAACCCTATCGTCGATGATGACCGAGCCATCCCGCATCAGGTTCGCGTTGCCCACAAGCAGGTGCCTTCCCCGCACCACGGCCCGCACTCCCTTCCCGCGCACCGCTTCGAAGGACTCTGCGGCGGGAACCTCACGTCCCCGTTCGCGAGCGCCGGCGACCACCGCCCGAGCAAACGGGTGTTCGGAGGCACCCTCGGCCCCCGCCACCAACGCGAGGAGCCCGGGCGCGCCGTCGTCTTGCGCTGAGGCAGGACGAGAGGAGCGCAGGGTCGCTTCGAAGTCCGTCAACTCCGGCTTCCCCTTCGTGATCGTGCCCGTCTTGTCGAACAGGGCGGTGCGTATCCCTCCTGCCTGCTCCAGAGCAGCCCCGTCCTTGATCAGCACCCCTAGTTCGGCTCCGCGCCCGGTACCCACCATCACCGCGGTCGGAGTCGCGAGGCCGAGGGCGCACGGACATGCGATCACGAGCACGGTCACCGCCGGCACCAGCGCCACGCCAACATTCGCGCCGGACACGAGCCAGCCCACGAAGGTCGCCATCGCGATCAGGATCACGATCGGAACGAACACCGACGACACTCGGTCGGCAAGTCTCTGAACCGGAGCCTTCGATCCCTGGGCCCGCTCGACCATTCTCACGATCTGTGACAGCGTCGTCTCGGAGCCCACGCGCGCCGCTTCGTACAGGAGGGCGCCATTCCCGTTGAGGGTTCCCGCGGTGACGGCGTCTCCCGCGGCCTTCGCGACCGGCGTGGGCTCTCCCGTAAGCATCGACTCGTCGACGTAGGACTCTCCGGACACGACCGAGCCGTCCGCCGCGATTCGCTCGCCCGGCCGGACCCGAAGCCTATCTCCCACCTGAATCCGGCTCACTTCGATTTCGCGTTCGGCGCCGTCCGCGTCGACGCGAGTCGTCGTTTTCGGCGTTAACCCCATGAGTTTCTCGATCGCGGACGACATGCGCCCTTTCGACCGGGCTTCCAAGTACCGGCCGGTCAGGATCAGCGTCACAATCGCGGTGGCACTCTCGAAGTAGATGTGCTCGGCCTGGAGGTGAGCGGACCCGGATTCGGCGATCAGGCTGTAGGCGCTGAAGGCCCAGGCAACGCCCGCGCCCATGGCGATGAGGGTGTCCATCGTCGCGTTGAAGTGAGCGAGGGCCTTGCCCGCGGTGACGAAGAAGCCTCGGCCGCACCCGAATACGACGACCGTCGAGAGGCCGAAAAGCAGCCAGTTAACCCACAGCGGCCGCATATGCGCCGCCATCGAGATGGCGACGGTCGGGATCGTCAGGGCAAAGGCCAGCCATAGGTTTCGAAGCCCTAGATCATCCTGGTGGGCGCGGGGCTCGGTTGCCCTGGCAACGTGATAGCCGGCCGCTTCTACCGCCTTGACGAGCAATTCGACGGGCACCTCCGTGAAAGAGGCGACGGAGGCTTCCTCAGTGGCGAAGTTCACGCTCGCCGCGGTCACACCCGGAACCTTGCCAAGAGCCTTTTCTACCCGGCGCACGCACGACGCGCACGTCATGCCTTCGATCTTCAGTTGAGCTTGAGACATGCTGCTTCGTTTGAAAGGCGGAGGATGCGCGACCTCATCCAGGCCCGCGCTTCCCTCGCAACGCCCTCCAGCGCCAGTCGCTAGAGACTGGCTCGGTAGCCCTCTTCTTCGACGGCCGCAATCACGGCGGCAATATCCACCTTGTCCATTTCGAACTCGGCGGTCCTGCCGACCAAGTCCACGGCGACTCCTTTCACTCCTGCGACCGACTCGATCGCTTGTTTGACGGCGCGAGCGCAATGCTCGCAGCTCATACCTTCGATATTCAGCTTTGTCTTAACCATAAACCGGGCGGGGTATATCTACCGCATCAGGCGCGACAGAGTGACCCGCAATTCGTCGATGAGATCCTCTTGAGACATCGGCTTGCTGTGTTCGTGCTCGGTTCCCGAACCGTGTCCCACGATGCACGTCTTCACATGGCAGGCAGCCATCTCCGCGCCCGCTTGATCCAGGGCAGACCTCACTGCCGCCAACTGGGTCAGTATGTCCACGCAATACTTCCCTTCCGACACCATGCGACGCAATCCGGCGACCTGCCCTTCGATCCGGGCAAGCCGCCGGTCCACTGCTTGTCTCATCTCGCCGTCCATATTGTGAATATACCCCACTGGGTATAAACTTGGCAAGCTGGGACACCGAGGTTAGAAAAGACCTTGCTGATCCGAAATGGCCGTTTCGCGATGCAACATCCGGCCGACGTCCATACAGGGAACCGACGAACCGGTTCCACGATTATGCGGTTCCGCGCCGTAGCCTCGAGTCGCAGCTTCCGCGTCAGCATAACCAACTACATTCGCCTTGCCGGGGAACGATCGCGAGATACGCGTCCTCAGAACTCAGGACGCGCCCAAAAGTCGAAAACGGCAATCCTCTATCTGGTCCTTCAGGTTGAATATATGTCCCGCGAAGTAGCCCGCACCCTGTCGCCGCGAGAAGCCGCAATCCTGCGCTTGGCTTCCGAGGGCCAGACCGACTTGGAGATCTCGCGATCGCTGGAGATCGCCGAAGGGACAATCGGCACCTATTGGGGCCGGATTCGAACGAAGCTGGGCCCCTATAGCCGACCCGAACTGGTCGCCATCGCCATTCGCACCGAGCTGACGATGCGCATCGCGGAACTGGAGGAGCAGCACGAGTTTCTGAAGCGCGAGTTGGAAGCGGCGACCGCGGCCGAGTACGTCTACGAGAAGATCGTAGACGCGGCTGACGAAGGAGTGCTGATTATCTCGACGAAGGGCTTCATCGAGCACGCAAACCCATGCGCGGCCGGGCTGTTCGGATTCAGAGTCGACGAGCTGATCGGACGCGACTTGGGCAGGCTCATCCCGAGGCGCTTTCGGGTTTCCCATATCCACCATGTGGAGGAGTTTTTGACCAGCCCCTGCAAGCGCCGCATGAACGAGCACTCCGATACGGTTGGGCTCACGAAGAGCAGCCGGGAGATCCCCCTGTATGTCGCGATCTCCGCCGTCGAACGCGAAGGCGAATTCAAGCTCGTCGCGTGGATCCGCCGCCGCCAGCGATGAGGCGCTGCCTCCGGTAAAGCTGCATCCTCAATTGTCCCGCTTTCTGCGATGCCGTTGTCGCGTTCTCTACTGCCCCGACGGCTTCCCTTTTTCGTGAGGACCGAACGTGAACTGATAGGCTAAGTACATCGTTCCAAGGTTCGGGCCGTGGATGTCGCTGCCCACTGAAAAGAGAAGGTGGTGTCCATCGTTGAAGTCGTAAACTGCGCCCACGTTGAACCCCGTGTGGTTCTGGCCGTCGATCGTGTCCGCCGTCTGGTAGAAGATCTCGGCCCCCAGCGCAAGCGCCTTCGTGGTTTGCTTCTGAGCCTGAATGCCGAAGAACCAGTGATCGCGGTTGCCTGCGCCCGGATTGTGCCAGAAGCCGCCGCCTCCGTAGCTGCTCCAGTCGCCCCAGCTCTTCTGGAGCCAAACCGGCAGGAAGAACTGGGCCCCTCCATTTCCGAGCCCTCGATTCTGGTCCCCTGAAGGAATCTCGACGAGCGGAAAGATCCCGGCCATCGGCACACTCTTTCCTTCCTGCAGGAACCGGTACTTCATGCCGACCTCGGTATCGCCGTAGCCATACTGCCTCGGTCCTCCGACCGGCATGTTGTAGACCATGGGCGTGATGACGTGCAGTTGCAGGTTTGGCGCGGCGCCGTAGTTCAATTCGAAGTGCGGGCCTGTCCCATTCACGTCACCGTGAGCGTGCAGATACTGGGTCGCGATGTAAAATTCCCAGTGCTGGAAATCGACGGGTTCAGGATCGTCCGTCAAATAGGGCGGACCATACCGATCGCCGGCACGAGCCGCGATCGGCAGCACAATCACGAGCAGCATCGGAAGCGCACACTTTGCCGAGAACACAAGCAACAGAATAGCGCAAAGCTCATCCCCGGTTGTTCGAGGCGGCCTTCTGAATGCTCTGTGCCGTACGCGAAACGCTACGCTAGCCCCTGACCCGGCGACCGGCCGCTCCCAAAAGCCGTCCGCGGAGCGGTTCGCCGCTCTTGTCTTGCAGTGCCTGCACGGTCGTCCCAAGCGATCGCCGGTATTCGGCGCTTAGCTGGACTGGGATCCCGGAATCGGTGGCCCGATTCAGTCCATCTGACGTCCTTGTTGTGACGGATCCTATCTTTTCCTCCACCGTAATGCCCCCAACGCGACTCATACTCACTGAGAATTGTGCCAGGTATCAATGTAGCCTGTTAATCCACTGTACACCGAATTGCATGTGCGCTGGTGTCATGCGTTTCCATGTCATTGGTTTCCATGACGATCCCACGGCGTCCGCGGGAGTCAGGTCTTGGGTGGCCGAATCACGAATACCGACCAAGGCTCGGCCACTACCTGATGCAAGGACGTGCTCCCGATGAAGAGGCGATGGACGAAACCGTGTCCTTGGGCGCCAAGCACGAGCAGGTCGGCCTCAACGCTCGCCATCGCCTCCTTGATCGCGGCCTGCGGAGTCGCCGCCAGAACCGAGGAACTCGCCTGGAATCCGGCTTCCTCGAGCCGGCCGACCGCCTCCGCATTCTTGCGTCGAAGCTGCGCCTCGATCCACTCGCGAGTCGCGGGGTTGCCCCCGGGTCCGTTTCGCGCCAACGCGGCGCCCACCTCGCGCGTGCATGCAGCGGATACGACGTGCAACTTTCGTACGCCGGTCGGATTCATTTCGATCAGCTTGTCGAGGGCGCGCTCGGCGTAAGGCGAGTGATCGGTGGCGAAGACGGCCGTCAAAGGCCCGGTGGGCGCCACGCTTCCCTTGGAGATCAGGATCGACTGGTGAGCGCCGATCGTCAACCCTCTGGCCACGCTTCCGAGAAACATCGCCCCGAGGTCGCTCTTGCGGTCCGAGTGAATCGCGATCACATCGCAGCAAGTGCGGTCCGCATAGTCGACGAGGGCCGGGCCCGGTGCTCCCGCGAGAAGAACGGTCTCAGCCCTGATTCCGTAGGCGCAAGCGGCATCCGACGCCAGGCGCAGAGACTCCTCGCCAATGCGGTTCAGGTTTTCCACGAAATCGACGCCGACCGTGGCTTCGGCGACCCCATACATGGGCACGGGGTACAAGACATCCACAGAATGAGCCAAGGTGAGTTGACCCTGCTCAAAGTCCATCCTCGCAAGCAAACTCAAGGCGGGCCGGTATAGCCCGGCATCGTCGACGCCTAGCAGAACTCTCACGGTTTCAATCCCCCTTAGTTTCGGGAGCTAAACTGCACGTCTTCGGAAATCGCCGCCCGAACCTCGCGTTGCTGAATTCGAACGATCGCCTGCGGGAAGCTGCAGAAACCGCTTTCGCGCGCAAAGAGCGCACGAAACCCGGGAATCCGCAGAGGTTGATTGAAGTCGGTCAGTTGGAGACCGAGCGTCGCGGCAAGCAGCCCGGTCTTCGACCGCGCCATCCCCGCTTTCAACCAATTCTGCCCGTCGTCGTACGGAGTGCAGATCACCGCCAGTTCGCCGGAAGCGGCCTCGATTTGTCGCCTCGACTTTCGCAGCGTCCCCGTTTCGCCTGGCGTCACGGTCCAGACCCAAGAACTTGCCGGTTCTTGCGGATGGCCCGACTCAGATTCCAAACCGAACCACGCGCGCAGTTCCTGGCACTCTCGCTTTCGCGCGAAGCGCATCCGATCGCCCGCTTCGAGCATCGATCCCGCCTGTTCGCGCAGGAGGCCCTCGCCGACCCATCTCAACTGCACTCCCTCTTCGGCGGCAGCGTCCCCCAACTCCTCTAGGGCTGAGGCCATTTCGCCGACTCCATGCTTCGCGGGAACGGCCGGCGGGTCCGCGGAAAGCGCCCGATACAGCCTTCGGTCTCGCTCCGCAATGCCGCCCACGCCCAAAATCGACAGCCTCGCGACGAGGCCTGGTCTTCGCGGATCGCGCCGGACCGAGAACCGATGCTCGAGGCCATTCCCGGACAGCAAAATGCCGGCCCGATGCGCGGAGATCCCTACCCCGATGACGCCCTCCCGGCCGTCCGGATCGAGTTCTTCCGACCCTTCCTTAGCCAGCTCATAGAACTCGACTCCGTCCGCGGTAATCCGCGTTTCCGTCGGCGGGTAGCTGAGACCGGCGGGTCTCATCCGGCCGGCCTTCACGATCATGGCGACGGCGCCGGCCAGATCGTACGCTTCGGCAACCATCATAATCGCCGCCTGCATGGGACGTTCACTTTGAGCACGCCCCGGCGGTATTTGGCCGTCATCTCGTCGGGAGCCGCCAGTTCCGGCAACGGGACTTCGCAGTGGAACTCGCCATACGGCCTATCCAAACGCGTGTAATCCTCCGCATCCTCGTTGTCGTGGTCGAAATCCCGCGGGGCACTTACGTAAACGGTGCCGTTTTTCGCTTCGATTAGGATCTCGTCTTCGTCTACACCGGGTAAATCGACGAGGATCGTGACCTCGTGGGGAGTCTCTTTGACATCGACCAATGCAATCCATTGCTGCCGCGCCTTCTCATCCGTAGGGTTGAGTTCAGCGACGTCGCTCGCTTTTGCCAAGTGGCCTGCCATAACTGGGCGCGACTCGGGTCTCATGATCATCTCCTGCTTGAAGTGTGGAGTTGCAGATCACACCGTGGCAGTCGCTGATTCCGCGTCAGCGGTTCACTGTCAGTCAATCTGAGGACATTCGAAGTATTCTAATGACCGTGGATGACCACCGCCAGGACCGCGCCGATTCGACGGTGAGGGACGGACTTTCGCCTCGCGAGCACCAGCTTCTGAGCTTGGCTGCTCAGGGCTTTACGGACAATGCTATCGCTCACCGCCTAGGAATCAGCCTCGCCACCGTAGGCACCTACTGGGGGCGGATTAGGATCAAGTTCGGCCCTCTCAACCGTACCGAGCTCGTCGCCATCTATCTGAGAGAGGAAGCGGCCCAGGCCGTTTTCGAGCTCAAATCCGACAACAAGCGCCTCATATCCGAGGTTGCCGATCACGCCCGAACCGAAGATCAATTGCGCGCCAGTCGCGATATGTTCAAGAGCCTCGTCGAGATGGCGCCGGACGCGATCCTCGTCGTCACCCAGGATGGAACGATCGAGCTCGCGAACGAGCGGGCGGCTGAGATGTTCGGATATTCCCGCGACGAGCTCGTCGGAATGTCTGTCGATCGTCTGGTCCCCGACGAAAAACGCGTCGACCACATCAAGAACCGAGCCTCGTACAACGAGAATCCGACCCGTCGCCCGATGGGAGAACACCTGGCGACGGATGCGGTTCGAAAGGACGGCACCGTCTTCCGCACCGCGGCTGCGTTGAGCGCGATTCAAACCGACACCGGCGTCCTCGTCACATGTATCGTGCGAGATCTTACCGACCAGTTGATCGCATCCTCAGCCGGACCGAAGAAGGCTGAGTCGCCAGCGAAAGAATAGGGATGTCGAAGCTCGACGACAAGCGCCGGGCTCGCCTTGTTATCGGAGCGATCACTTGCCCAACGTGACCGTGCTGTACGGTAGCGTATTGCCCGCGTAGAACCGCAGGCCGTGGACACGCGGGGCGACGAGCACGGGGACTTTCCAGTAGCAGAGGGGAATCATGCTCGCATCGCCGAGGGCCAGATCCTCCGCCGCCGCGTAGAGCTTCAGACGCTCCGCCGGTAGCGTGCAGCGGTCGGCCGAGGCGCACAGGCGATCGAAGCCAGGATTGGAGTAGTTCCAGTGATTCTCGGCGGAGTTGCTCGTCAGAAGCAGGCTCAGGAAATCCTCCGGGTCGATGTAGTCCGCAAACCAA
>DATJYD010000522.1:0-6960 GCA_035499755.1 Fimbriimonadaceae bacterium | reverse complement strand
CTTGGCAACGACTTAGTTGCTTTCGCCCATATTCTTCAGAGCCTGAGCCCGCATGGATCGCAGGATCTGGAGCTTCTGAGCCGTCGTGAGGTCGGCTCGGCTCGCCGCGCCCGGCACTCCGAGAGCGTCGAGGTCGCTGTTCGCCACCTGAAGCAGCGTCGTCGCATACGGGAAGTTGTGCGGCCCGTAGCTGTTGTCGATGCTGATCATGTAGTAGTTGTAGCGCGCTTCCCGGACCTGGATCGGAACGGTAGCCTCTTGCGCGGTTGTGATCGTCGGGTTGGTCGTGATGTTGCTCGTGTAGTCCCACCAGGTCGACTGCCCGAACTTCGTCGTGGCCCAAGACTCGAGCCGCGTCAAAAGCGCGTACTCGCCGTTGATCATGGTCGTCTTCACCGAATTGGCGTTGTCCGCCGCGCCTTGGCCGGTGTGGCAGGGCTGGCAGGATACGTCATAGGACACGGTGTAGGTGTGGCTGGAGTTCGGCATATGGCAGTGCGCGCATTGGCCGGGGGCCGTCGCGTGCGCCATGTTGCGCTGAACCGTACCCGATCCTTCCACGCCGCCGGTACCCATGAGCATGTTGTACTGGCAGCTCGCATGGCCTTGGAAGCGCGACGTCGCGCTGGCCAGGCTGAGGTTGGAGTCGGCCGGATTCATGCCGCGGCCGTTGTGGCACTCCGCGCAGACCTGGTCGAAGTTCACGAACGTGGCGGCGGTGGCCGGAGCGGCAACCTGAGTCGTATCCGTGTTCAGCTCCTGGTGCCGAAGCTGGGCTTCCTGGCCCTGCCAAGTCGCATCCGACGGGTTGTTCCCGCTGGTCGCCTTGTGAGGGTTATGGCAGGTCGCGCAGTTCGCCGTGTTCGGGACGTTGTTGATCGCCCAAGTCTCGAACTGGGTGATCTGAGCATCCGGGAGTTGGGTCGAGTTGCCGACGTCGATACCTTGCTCAGCCGTCTCGGTCCGGAAGAGGCCGCTGTGGCACTGGATGCAGCGACTGCTCCGGGCCTGGCTAACCGAGATGTTCACCGGATCGGCGAGAATCTGCGCATGCGCCGTGCCGTTCCAATCGTCGTAGATCGGACCGTGGCACTGGGCGCAGATGATCGGCGAGTTCGATTTGGGCACGCCAAGGATCGTCGTCGCATCCGGGGTAGCCGAATTCGCATGGTTGCTGCCAGGCCCGTGGCATTGCTCGCATGTGACGTTGTTCGCCGCATGCGCGGTGCCCGACCACTCGTCGTAGTAGGGCTCGTTGGGATTGGCCGCGCGCCCATGCGCTTTGATCATTTGCGGCGTCGTGCCGTCATGGCAGGTCTTGCACACCGTAGGCCCGACGTAGGTAGCGCCGGCTTGTCCAGAGGGTAAGAGTGCTAAGAACTGCGCGGTGAATGAGTTGCCGCCGCCACCGCCACCGCCGGAATGGATGGGTCCGCCCTCGCCTCCACAGCTCAGGAGTGCCATCGCCCCGATCGTTAGGGTTGCGGCCGACGCGATGACCAAGGACCATCGCTTCGTGACTTGGAACCAGTGTTTCATTTCATCCTCGTTAATCCGCATAGATGGATTTGTTGGAGCATGGCGATCAGAACTTCGCCCTTGCCGTAAGTTGAATCAGCCCCGTGCTGTAGCCCATGCCTTGGTAAAGGCGGTCGCTGTATTGCCAGGGCGCAAACGTCAATCCGAACTCGTAGCCGGCCGCAGTCTTGTAATGGACCGTTCCGGAGAAGAAGTTGCCTCGAACGTTGCCGTCGGGAAGGCCAAGCGGATTGTCGTTATTCGTGTTGAAGAGCGTGTAGTTGGCGGTCACATAGGTGTGCTCGTCCACCGTCCAGTTGCCGCCGGCCGTAAACGTCGTCCCGTCGGGGAAGAATTGGCCCAGGTTGGGGCTCGACGGATCGGTCGTGTTTCCGCTCCAAAGATCGTAAGAACTCTCGACGTAGAACTCGAGCTGAGGCTGGACCTCGAAGGTCGCGCCGTACGTCAGGTTCTGGTTGCGCACATTCACGTCGCGGGCATCGTTCCGGTCCTGGTGGATGCCGAAGACGATGTAGCTGTTGATCTGGTCGCTCGTCGCATCGAGCTTGATCTCGCCGTTCCACCGGTTGCTCCAGTAGAGGCCGAGAGGATCGTCGGTTTCCATCTGGGCGGTGCCCTGCATGGTCTCCCGGCTCCCCTTCGCGGTCAGCCGCACCGACGGAGATAGCCGGCCCGTGATCTGCACGTCGTAGGTGTGCCAAGTTGGGTTGTCGACGTTCGTATGGTCCGCGTTGACCCGCTCGATCGCCAGCTTCGAGTACCCGAACTGGGCTGACCAGCCCGCGCCGAAGTTGTGGACCAGCCGCGCATGGGCCATGTCCCGCATCTTGTCGAAAGCGTTCTGCACGGTCGGGAGACTGATCTTCTCGTTTTGCATCTGGCCGATCAGGCTCGTGCCGTCGCCGATGAGCCACTCGCCCCCTGCCGACCAAGCGTCGACCGAGCTCTTGTCGGTCCCGACGCCGGGCTGCCGGATCAGGCTCCGCGCCACGGAAGCGTTCAGGCTGAAAGCGTCTCCGATCTGCTGCATCGCGCCCGCGTTCCAGGTTTGGGTGTTGGTGTCGGGCAGTGCCTGAGTTCTGTCCCAATAGCGAACGTCGGTGTAGCTCAGATCGACGAAGCCGTCCTTCCAGAGGGTGCCCTGGCCGTCCGCGTTCCAGATCCTTGTCTTCTGGTTAAGCGGCGCATAGGGAGCGGAGAAGTTCTGCTGCTGCTGATCGAACTTCTCCTGGAAGGAAACGCCGAAGTCGCGCGTGAGCTTCTGCTGGACCCCGCCCTGGTAGGTGAGGCGCTCGCTGCCTTCGAGCACCGACGGATCGGGGCTGAAGAACCGGTTTCGCTGCTCCGAGGCGTTGATCTTCGTGGCGCCGCTGTTCAGGCGGACGATTCCGCCAAGGAGAAAGTCATCCTGCCAAGGGCTCTTTGCGTCGAGGAGGACGTCGCTCTTGCCGAGGAAGGAGAAGGTATCTCCGTAGCTCGCATCCTTCAGAAACAGGCCCTTCGGCGCGGTGGCGTACTGCCGGAACTTGTTCTCGTTCCCGCTGAGCCCCCAGGTCGACCAGCCGAGGTCGACGTTAAGCTTGGGCGGAGCGGGCGTCGCGGGCGTTGCCTGGGCGTCCTTCTGGTCGTCGGTCTTCGTTTGATCTTGCGTCGGCGGCGCCTGCTGGGCGAATACGGTCGCCATCGCCAGCATAAAGAGTCCCGATGCGATTTCCCGTTTTCTTTTCACCGTGTTTTTCCTTGTGGTTCTTAAGTCGAGTCTCATCGAGAGAGGAAGTCGGCGTTGGTGTTCGAGCCGTGGATCGCGACATGGCATCCCGCGTCCCAGCATGTGTGGCCGGGATGGTGCGCTCCCTTATCGGTGTGGCATTGGAGGCAAAGTCCTCTCGAGAAGGATTTGAGCAGAGTCGGGTTGTTGGATCCGTGCGGGTTGTGGCACTCCGTGCAGCCGCTTCCCGTCCAGCCTGCTACCGGATCATGCTCGAAGGCGAACGGTCCCGCGATATCCTGGTGGCAGGTCACGCACTTGCTCTTGAAGGATGTGGCTTTCAATCTGTCCGCGTTCGTGGGATGGATTGAGTGGCAGTCGGAACAGAGCATGCGCCCCTCCGGGATCGGGTGGTGCGAGTTGTCCCGGAACTTCATGACCTCAGCCTTGTGGCACTGATTGCAGAGGGTTGGCTCGTCCGCCTTGAGAAGGGGATTGGAGGGTTTGACCGCGGCGAAAACCTGCTTTTGCACGACTCCCCGGTCGCCGCCGGTTATGTTCACGTTCTCCTTCGGGTGGATCTGGTGGCAGTCGACGCAGGAGATCCCCGCCCGGGCATGGGCCTCGCTGTCCCAATGCGGCTTCTTCATCAGATCCCCATGGCAGCGAAGGCAGGCGTCTTCGACCTCTTTGGCCGAGATCGTCTTGTAGCTGATGACCACCGAATCCTGGTCGCGAACATGGAAGGAGCCCGGACCATGGCAGGCCTCGCAGCCCTGCTTGTCGAGCGGCGCGCCCGGGGCGTGCATGTAGATCGCATGCGCCGAATTGACGAAGTTGGCAGCGACGTCGTCGTGGCACTCGGCGCATTTCTTGTCGCCGAGAAAGTCCGACGCCTTCGCTTGGGCGAAGAGGCTGAGGGGAAGGCTCTTTGGCTTCTTCGCGTTCTGGTACATGGCGCCAGTCAGCAAAGAAAGCGAAGCTACCGCCGCTAAAGCCAGTCTTCCAAGTTGCATCAAGAACTCCTTCGTTTCCGCTAGAGATTGCTCTCTTTGAGCTTCTTGCCACTCGCCACGAGTTGGCTTTTGGCTCAGTGGAAATTGTAAGAAGGCAAGTGTCCCCGATACTGTGCACAATTACACGTCATAGGAATTCCTGACATGGAATCTTTCTACCGGAGCAAGAAAGTTACTTAACGCGCGCGTGCGTGCGCGCGTGGCTCCCCACGGCCCGCACCGCCTCGACGCCCTATGACGCTCATCATGTCGGGCGACCCGGCTCGCACCCAGAATCAGACTCGTGAGATCGGTGGATCGAACCCGTAGCGCTGGGGGACGCGGACCTGAATGAATCCCTTTCGATCCGAAGTCGTCGGTGTCGACGTGCAGGTGCCTCTCCGCGACGGCTCGTCGAAAACCTACGTTAACTTCGACAATGCCGCGTCGACCCCCGCTCTGAAGCAAGTGCTCCGCAAGGTCGACGAGTTCATGCCGTGGTACTCATCAGTGCACCGTGGCACCGGCTACAAGTCCCGGCTCGCCACCCGTTGGTACGATGACGCCCACCGGAAGGCCGGCGAGTTCGTCGGGTACGACCCGGATTCCCACGTCGTCGTCCTCGGCAAGAATGCCACGGAGGCGATCAATAAGCTGTCCTACCGTCTCGCGATCCCGGACGACGCGGTGATTATCGTCTCCGCGATGGAGCATCATTCCAACGATCTACCGTGGCGCGACAAGGGCCATCTGCTTTTCGCTCCGGCCAAGGTCTCCGACGGATCGCTCGATCTCGACGTCTTGCGGAAGATGATCGAGGAGACGAAGGGCCGCTTGTTCCTGGTCAGCATCGCCGGGGCTTCGAATGTCACCGGCAACGTCAATCGGCTTCCGGAAATCGCCGAGATGGTCCACGCGGCGGGTGCCCACTTCATGGTCGACGGCGCCCAGCTCGTTCCCCACCGCCCGGTCCGTATGGGCAAACCGGGAGAGCCGGACTCGATCGACTTCGTCGCGTTCTCGGCCCACAAAATGTACGCGCCGTTCGGTACCGGCGTCCTTGTAGCCCGTCGCGACCTCCTCCGGCAGGCGACCGGACCCGAATACCGCGGGGGAGGAACGGTCAAGATCGTCACCCAAGACCAAGTCTTCTGGGCCGACGACCCGGACGTGGATGAAGCCGGTAGCCCGAACGTCGTCGGGGCGATCGCCCTCGCGGAGGCGGTCTCCTTCTTCCAGGAGCACGGGTTCGAGGAGATCGAAAGGATCGAGAACGGCCTTGCCTGCAAGCTCCTGCGCGAGCTCAACCGGATGTCCGCGATCGAGGTGTACGGCCGATCCGATCCTGACAACTTCGTCGATCGCCTCGCCGTCCTGCCTTTCAACGTCAGAGGGCTGCCTCACGCCCTCGTCGCCGCGATCCTAGGCTATGAGCATGGCATCGGCGTTCGTTCCGGCTGCTTCTGCGCCCATCCCTACATCAAATTCCTCCTCCACGTCGCCGGCAACGACGAGACGGCGTTGATCCAAAGCGTTCTCCACGACGATCGCAGCCATATTCCGGGCGCCGTCCGCATTTCGTTCGGCCTCTACAACGAGGGGGAAGAGGTAGACCGGCTAGTGGAGGCTCTTCATCGCATCATCGCCGGCGACTACCGCAAGGACTACGTCGTCGATAGCCACTCCGGCGAGTACGCCCCTGCCGGCTGGGTCGATGATTTCTCCCACGTGCTCTCCGTCTGAAGATCCCCGATCCGGATTTCGAGTTCCGGCTCTACGGAGGTCGCAAACGTCCGACCACCCGCAGAGCCCATAATCCAATATCACTAAGTGTCTTACTCAGTTGAAACGTGGCAGCAGCGTTACGCCTCCGCCGACTACGCCTACGGACGCGAACCGAACGACTTCCTGAAATCCGAGGTTTCCCGCATCCCGCGGGGGCGCATCCTCTGCATCGGCGAGGGCGAGGGGCGCAATGCCGTATTCTTGGCCCGGCAAGGATTCCAAGTGACCGCCGTCGACGGCTCTTCGAACGGCTTGGATAAGGCGCGCCGGCTTGCCCGGGAGAGCGGCGTCGAGATCGAAACCACGGTCGCCGATCTCGCCGTCTATGAGATCGGCATCTGCGAGTGGCAGGGGATCGTCTCGATCTTCGTGCATCTGCCCGACCCATTGCGCGAACTGGTGCATCGGCGGGTCGTCGCCGGCCTCGCCGCCGGCGGAGCTTTCGTTCTCGAGGCCTATACCCCGCGTCAGCTCGAATTCAGAACCGGAGGGCCATCCGAGCTCTCCCGGCTCGCTGGCCTCGACGCCCTCCAGCGTGAGCTGCGAGGGCTCTCCTTCGAGATCGGCCGCGAGGTCGAGCGCGTCGTCAAAGAAGGTACGTTTCATTCGGGGATGAGCGCGACCGTGCAGATCGTCGCGCGAAAGGAGTGAGAACGTCTCTTCGCAATCTGGTCTACCGTGGCGGCCTCTGGGTGCTGGCTCAGGCCGCTATGCTCTCCCTCATTCTCGTCTCTCCGCTCTTCTCGCCCCGAGTGCTCCTTTGGCCGGGACCGATCCACGAAGTCGTTGGCGCTATCTTTCTCCTCGCCGGACTTGTGCTTTTCGCATCCGGCGGCCTCGCCTTGGGCGCGAATCTCACGCCTCTGCCCCATCCGCGCGATCGATCCGAGCTCTGCACGCGAGGCATCTACCGGCTCGTCCGTCACCCCATCT
>DATJYD010000521.1:0-5454 GCA_035499755.1 Fimbriimonadaceae bacterium | reverse complement strand
ATTGCCACTCCATCGCGCTCGACCTCGGCTGGTATTCGAGCCCTTCGAGATCGCCAGACTCGGTCGTGATCGAGTAGTACGGCAGATCCGACTTTGGATCGGCGAGCGTGAAGCCGTCCAGGTCGATGATCCCACCGCCCTCCCTCTTGATCTCGCTGTGTACGTTGTAACGCTCCAGGATCATGCCCTTCCAAGCCGCTGTTCCCGCGTCCTTTACCCACTCGACGTTCTGAAACCCCAGTTGCTCCCTCAGGCTGGGACGGCCGAAGGGGCTATGGCCTGGCCTGAGCTTGACCGGCTCGACCACAACGTAGGACTTGTCGCGGGACAGCATGTACCAGTAGCCGTGCTCGATGTAAGTTTCGCCCCCGTCCGGGTGCGTCGAATGGAACCGGGATTGGTCCCGGTAGATGTCCTGAGTGACTTTCCAAGCCCCGTTTGGCTCGAGGTCGTAGCAGATCCAGCGGCATGGCTTGGAATCTGCCGACTGAACGATGCGTTCGAATACGGCAGCCGCTGAGTCCCGCGGATACAAGGCAACAGCCGCGCCAGCCACAGCGACCACGGCAGCGCAGGCGACGATCGCGATTCTCCCTGCAAATCGAAGCCGCGAGCGGCCGGCAACCATCGTTCCGGCCGGGGCGGCGGGCATGGGTTCGTCGCGCAGAGCAGCCGACATCCGGTCGATCCGGGCGTCAAGTTCGTTCACACACTGCTTCTCCATAGGTGGCTTCCTCTTGTTCCTGAAGATAGGTCCGGAGCCGAGTGCGGGCGTGGTGGAGTCGGGACTTGACGGTGCCGACCGGGACGCGCATGACTTCCGCGACCTCTTCGAGGCTCATCTCCTGCACCTCGAATAGCAGGAATGCCTCGCGCATTGGGGCGGGAAGGACATGCAGCGCTTCGAGGAGGGCGGCGCCTTCAACGCAGGCTCGATAGCCGGGCTCCGGCGCGATCTCCCAACCCGTCAGCCGCAACCACCGCCGGCGCCGCCGCCGCCAATGGGTGTACTCGTGATAGGCCACACGGAACAGCCAGGTCCGAAGAGATGAGCCGCCTCGATAGCTCGCGATGTTCTCGCGCGCCTGAATGAACGCCTGCTGCGTCAGGTCCTCCGCGTCTTCGATGCTCCTCGTGAGATGGCGCATGAAACGCAGAACGGACGAATAGTGGTCTTCGACGAAGGTTCGAATGGTCTCGACGTCTTCGTTTTGGATCAGGCGTGCTCGCTCTTTGTCGGTCAAAGTCTGTCGCCCTCGGTTTGGACGACCCTATTGAGCCACTTTACCGGAGGAAGGTTCATCGGGAGTTTGAGTTGGAGTTTCGAGTTTGGAGTGGCGGACTGGTGGAGTGGTGAAGTGGTGAAGTGGTGAAGTGATGGATGTGCCTCGCTCGTCCCGAGCGAGTTCCGGCCCAGGCCCCGGCAACCGGCACTCGGCCGTATGCGGTAGAACTGGGGCGATGGCCGGCCCGGCGCAACCCGTGAAGCTCTGCCCGTCCTGCGGAACGAGCATGCCCGTCGACGCGAACGTCTGCTCGCGTTGCGGCTACAACTTCAACACCGGGCCGTTCGCGGCGCCGCCTTCGCCCTACGCCTCTCCCCGCCCGCCTCAATCCAACTACGCGAGGCCCGACTACGATGCCGAACCCTCGAGCGCGGCAGACGCGCTCGGAATCGCCTCCTTGATCGTCGGGATTCTCGCGATGCCGACCGTCTGCTTATGGTGCATCGCAATCCCGGCCGGGATCCTTGCCCTGATTTTCGGAGCGATCGGTCTCAAAGGCCGCAACCGGGCGCTCGCGATCTCCGGCATGATCTGCGGCGGCATCGCGATCCTGTTCGCGCTCGCCATCCTGATCGGGATTCTCGTCCTCAGAGGCCAAGCCCGGTCGGGCAGTCCCTTCGGCCCGTAGCGCGACGGCGGCCGACTCGTTCCCCTCAAAGTGCGCTCCGTGCCTCAGCATGAGGAGCGTTGGGTGCGTCACCAAGCCCGAAGGCCCAGTCAGGGTCAGGTTGGCGACCCCGTGAGCGATGTACGCTCTAACAAAGCTGATGTTGGCCCGACAATTGCAGTCTGGATGGGTATGAGCGCGCAGACGCGCCTCAAAGTTGCGGTCGTCGGCTGCGGGATCGCGGGTCCCGCGGCTGCGCTCTTCCTTGCCCGGGACGGACACGAAGTCGTCGTCTTCGACCGCGCGGAGGAACTCGGCCCGAAGGGCGCCGGCATCCTCCTCGCCCCGACCGGCCAATACGTCCTCGCCAAGCTCGGACTCCTCGATGCCGCGGTTCTGTCCGGGTCGAAGATCGAGAGAGTTGCGGGATACACGGCCAAGGGAAGCCAGGTTTTGGACATCCGGTATCGCCATTTCGATCCGGAGACGTTCGGACTCGGCATCCACCGCGGCGCTCTGTTCACGATCCTCTACCGGGCCATGCTGGCCCAAGGAATCGAGATTCGCACCGGATGCCACGTAACGGCGATCGAGGATGGTCTCCTGACGTACGCGCCCGTCGGCCTGCCTGAGAGAATGGAGCCCTTCGATCTGGTCGTCGTGGGAGACGGAGCGCGGTCGGGATTGCGCGGCAACCTGGGATTCCGAACCCACATGAGGCCCTATCCCTACGGAGCGGTTTGGGCGTCGGTCACGAACTGGGGGGATTATCCGGACAACGTGCTCCGCCAGGCCTATTCGGGCACCCATCGGATGATCGGTCTCCTACCGTCGGGGAAGCTCGAGGGGCGGGAGGGGCGACAGATCAGCGTCTTTTGGAGTCTGCCCGTGAGCCAGCTATCGCTTTGGAGGGTAAACGGTCTGGATCGATGGCGGGAAGACTGCGAAGCATTGTTGCCGGGCTTGGAGTCGCTGCTCTCCGAGATCGAGTCGCCTGAGCAGGTGACGTTCGCGACCTACTACGACGTCCGGACCTGGTTCTCGGGGCACGATCATTGCGCCGTGATCGGCGACGCCGGACACGCTTCGAGCCTGCAACTGGGGCAGGGCGCGAGCCTGGCCTTGTTCGATGCGATGATCCTGGCCGAGTGCATCGATCGGGAAGTGAATCTGCTGGCCGCGCTGAGCCGCTTCGCGGAGTTGCGTCGTGGCCACCTCCGGTTCTATCGGCTCGCCTCGCGATGGATGACGCCGCTCTTCCAGTCGCGCCACGGCTATTTGGCGCCGACCCGCAATCTGCTTCTTCGGGCAGCCGCCCGCTTGCCGTGGCTCCGGCGCGAGATGGCGGCGACGATGTGCGGCGTCAAGGATGGGCCGTTCAGCCGCATCGACGCCTACCAGATCGGCGACTTTTCGCAGGTTCCGCGAAGTTAATCTCTCCTGCTTTGTATCGTGTCGTTGAGACCTCCGATCCCATGCAATCCTGGGACGAGGTCGCGCCTTATCGCTTGTGCGCCGTCTGAACGGACTCAGGTAACCAGGAGGCGACCCGCCGTCGGTGGATCGCGAGAAACGACTGCGCGCTTCCCGTGATCGGGATCATCTGGATGAACCGGACCGAATCGGCGGGAGCAAGTGGGATCAAGCGCATCTGGCAGTAGGGGGTGTGGAGTCTGGCGCGAGACTCCGGGATCGAGATCCAAACGGGGCTGCGCTTTTGGGATTGACCGGCGAAAGACCGTCCGGGAAGACCCGTCAAGGCGAGCGCCACCAAGCCGATCAGAGTCTCCTTGCGCCAGAGAATCAGGCTGAATTGTCGAATGTCAGTCACGGCCTTGAGTGACGCTCGCTCCGCGAAGCGTTCACATGGAGAGCCGGCCGCGATTTTGATGGCATCATTAGATTCGCATGAGCATCGCGAAGAGCGCGGCGGGACTGGTCGCGCCGAAACTGGACACAGTCAGAGTCGGATTCATCGGGGTCGGCGCACGGGGCGGGGGCCACGTGGGAACGATGTTGAACCTCGACGGCGTCGAGATCAACGCCATCTGCGACCCCCATAAACCCTCGCTCGATGGCGCGATCAAGCGCTGCGTCGACAAGAGCCGTAAGGCTCCGGAGGGTTACGACGACTACCGCCGGCTTCTCGACCGGAATGACATCGATGCGGTCGTGATCAGTACGCCTTGGGAGGACCACGTTCCCATGGCGGTCGCGGCGATGAAGGCGGGGAAGCATGCCTTTATCGAAGTCCCCGCCGCGACCACGGTCGAGGGCTGCTGGGAATTGGTCGAAACTGCGGAGCAGACGCAGCTCCATTGCATGATGATGGAGAACTGCAACTACGGGCGCGAGGAGCTCATGGTGCTGAACATGTGCCGGCTGGGCGTCTTCGGCGAACTCCTCCACGGCGAAGCAGCGTATATCCACGATCTCCGCGGGCAGATGCACGAGATCGACCATGGCACCGGGTCCTGGCGCACCTACGAATACACGAAGCACAACGGGAACCTGTATCCCACGCATGGCCTTGGACCGGTGGCTCAGTACATGAACGTCAACCGGGGCGACCGGCTCGACTTCCTGTGCTCCGTCTCCTCCCCCTCCCGCATGCGATCTCTCTACGCCCGCGAGGCCTTCCCGGAGGGGCACGAGCGCCGCACGCTGGAGTTCGTTTGCGGAGATCTCAGCACGTCGATCTTGAAGACCGTGCTCGGCAAGACGATCCTCGTCCAATGGGACGAGCAGCTTCCCCGGCCCTACTCGCGCCTGAATCTTATCCAGGGTACGCGCGGCATCTGGGCGGGCTTCCCGAACCGTTGTGCGCTAGAACGGCAAGAGCGCGGAGGCGCCGAGCACTGGTTGAGCGAGGAGGAGCTTCAGGAGGTTTACGAGAAGTACGACCATCCGCTTTGGAAGCGTCTCTCCAGGGAAGCCGAGCAACACGGGGGCCACGGCGGGATGGATTTCGTGATGCTCTGGCGGATCGTCTACTGCCTGCGCAACGGCGAGCCGATGGATCAAGACGTCTACGACGCGGCGTCCTGGTCGGTGGTCGGCCCACTCAGCGAGGAGTCGGCAGCGAATCGGGGCAAGTCCATGGACATCCCGGACTTCACGCGCGGGCAGTGGACGACGATGCCTCCGCTCGGTATCGTCGATTGAGCCTGTTCCAGGCTCTTCGCTCAGGCGAGACATCCAACGACAGCGACTTCTTGGCCGAGCGAGGACGCACCGGGCAGCTGTCCCTATTCAACTCCGAGACACGGAGGCACCGAGATCGGACCTGGTGATGTGACGGTCGGCCCCGGGCTCCCGCGATAGCCCAGGGCGATCAAGTTTGCCGCACTTCCAATGCCTCTAGGCAACCGAAGCCGGCACCCGCGACCGGGAGACCACGAGGCGGGCGCCGATGCTGAGGATGAGGACGAATAGGAGGAGCACCAAAGCCCCCGCCCAGGCCTGCTTCGACCAGTTCTCGTACGGCTCCATCGCGTACTGGTAGACCTTCAGCGTCAGCGACGAGACCGGCTGCGAGGGGCTAAGATTGAGCTGCTCGTT
>DATJYD010000520.1:0-9113 GCA_035499755.1 Fimbriimonadaceae bacterium | reverse complement strand
GCGGAGGTGCCGGAGGAGCCGGACGTGCCGGCTTCGGCCACGGCAACTACAGGCCAGGCAAAGGTCAATAGCCGGCTTCTATGCATGCGGAGCCTCCGCGGTAAGGGCAAGGCGTGCCTTGCCCGCCTCGTAGTACATGTTTCACGGTGCTGCCGGAAGTCCCAGCCCTGGCGCTCCCGGATGCTCGACTGTTGCCTATGCCATAGGACCCAGCCAAGGGCCAATACTGTGATTTAATGGGCGGCATAAGAAGACTGAGCTCGATTGCCGCGCTATTCCTTGCCGCCTGTTCGATCGCCGTCGCCGATGGCTGGCTCCTCAAGGCGCCCTACGAGGCCAACGCCAAGACGACCTGGTTTGTCAAAGGAACCGCGAACATGAACGGCGAAGACCACGAGGCCTCGTTCCGCAACACCCTCACGATCGAAAGCAAGACGGACAAGGAGATCAAGGCGAAGGGTGGATGGACCGACCTTCTGGTGGACGGCCAAGATCCCTCCGGCGGAGATGCGCCGGTGTGGGAGATCGTCTTCAATCCCGACGGCTCGATCCAGACGGCGGGAGACGATCCGGACTACGCACGCATGCTCGCTCCGTGGACCTTTCGTGTACCCGGACAAGGAAGTCAAGGTCGGCGACAAGTGGACCGAGAAGTTCAAACCCAAAGACGGCAAGGACGTCACGGTCGACTACGAGGTCGTGGAGCAGACCAAGGTGGGTGACGCCGACGCCTTGAAGATCAAGGGGAAACTTAGCGAAGATGGACCGATGAAGGGCGATTGCACCTACTGGATCGGGAAGGACGGCGCCATGCTGAAGTTCGAGTTGGATCTCAAAAGCTGGCCGGTGCCCTTCGCGGGAGATCCTCACGATTTCGACGTGAAGATGAAGGGCGAGATCGTGAAACCAGGAGCCTGATCCTCACTGGGTGACCGGGCGTCGGAGGTTAGAAAAAAGGGCTCGCGGTCGCATGGCCCCGAGTCCTTAAAGCAGAGGGAGCCTCCGTGCCCCGACCTCCGTTTCCACCATACGTGGTGCCTCTGCTCTAATTGTTATACCGTTTGAGGAGGCCGGAAGTTACGCTCGTTTTTGCCGGTTCCGATCTAGGAAAGCGGATCGGTGACTGGGTGGATGGGCGAATGAGCGGATGCTCGGATGCCCTTCGCTAGAGTGGCTTCTCGACGGAACCGGGCAGGCGCCCAGGGTCGCGGCTGGTCGTGCCTGTCGTTCCGAAGCCTGAGGCGAGCCCTGCGAGCTGGAGCGAAGAACCTCGGTTGGAGCCGTTCGCTTCAGATTCAGGATGGACTCTAGCTGCCGGCCGGAGGCCAGAAGCGCTCGATCTTCGCTTCGTCGTGGAACTTGTGCCCAAGCTGCCCCTCCCCGTTTGCTAGGTACATCTGCTTCATCTGGTCCAGTTGAGGGCCGGTGGCATCCTTGCCTGCGATGTTGAGGAGGAAAATCTGAATGCCGTTGTCGGTTTGCGCCGGCTGGGTGACCTGCCCCGGCTTGAGGGTCTTCAACTCGTCCGCGATCGATTGAGGGAAAGCCGAAATGAGCCGCCAGCCGACCAGGCCCTTCGCCTGAGCCGCCCGGCTCTCGGCATTGTACTCCGTAAAGACCTTGTCCCACGACGCGCCGCCCTTGAGCTCCTTGTAGGCGCTGTCGGCCATCTTGATCGCGGCATCGACATCCTCGGCCTTGGCGCTGGCCGGCTTGAACACGATCGTCGACACGTTAACCATGTCGTTCGGTTTGAAGGAACGCTCGACGATCTTGTCCAACAGCAGCTTCGTCTTGGTTCGCAGGAAGAGCCGCGAGCGAGTAAGGCCCTGCGCTGTCAAGGCGGCCTTCACCGTCTCCGGCGTTTGGCCCTTGCCGATCTGTCCCAGCAGCACGTCGACTTCCTGATCGACGTCGGCGTCGCTCACCGAGACGCGCGCTTTGTCGGCCTCGCCTTTGATCATCTGATAAGTGACCAGATCCTGGATCGCGTCTGCCCCTCGCCATTCCCAAAGCAACGGCTCGACGTCCTTGGCGGTAATGTCGACGCCGTTGACTCGGGCCACGACCGTCGATGGGGCGGGCGCCTGCCCTCGATACTTGGCAGGCAGATCGTCGAGCAGAGAACCTGCCTGGAAGGCCACGAGGGCAAGGGCGAGAGGAATGACAAAGCGCATGCTCTTAAGGACGAGCATTGGGAGATAAGGTGTTCACCGGCCCTAGGCTAACCCGCAAGGGAGCACAACGTCGTCTCCCTTAGACCGGAGACTGGACCCGCGGCGACGACGCAACCTGGCATTCCGAAAGCGCCTTCTCCAGCCCCGTTGGAAACTGGGACACCTAAGCTCACCGATGCTTGCCTCTCAGCCACCAACCGGCACCGCATCTGAAAGAACTTCTTCCCTTCTACGGCGGGGGAGTCGGCCAGCCGGGTACCGCCGCCATAGTGCAGTTGCAGCATCCGCTCTGGGTATCGTGCACACTCGTTACAGCGAAGAACTTGGAACAGTCCCCGCCGTTGTTGTCGTTAAAGATATAATTCTTGGTTCGAATCCACTGCGTGTAGGGCAGCGAAGTACACGGCTGAGAATGGTCGCACCAATAGTACGAACACGTGCCCTCCAGAATTCCGGATGAGCCAGGCACTGAGCCGATCATTCGACAGGTGATTGTGACGGTCGTGCCGGTGCCCCCTCCGGTGGGGTACATCGTGCAGGTGCCCTGCACGGGGTCTGGATAGGTGCAGGTTGGAATCCCGCTGTCGGCCAGGGCAACTCCTAGAACGGCAGCAACAACCAAGCCTGTAGTGTAAAGCATCTTGAATCTGTTCATTCTTCATTTCCTCCTTCAGAAGCTGTAGTACAGCGGCAGGTAGCTAACGTCGCAAACTGGATTAGTGTGATCAGCTTGGAACACCAAGAGCGAAGCGAACGATCCGTCGTCCCGAACCAGATAATAGACAGAGGAAGTGTCGGTTGCAACGACGGCCGGGGCTATGTGGTTACAGTCGAGGACTACGGGAATTGCTGATCCCCGGAGAGTGCGGCAGTCTTGAAATGCTCGCTCGGCGTTGGTGAGCTGTGTCCCCGAAAGAAAGGCAGCCCCCATGAGCGTTCCGAGCATCGTGTAATCGGTTGCGCGCAACCCAGGGTTGTCTCTATTCTTAGATTCCGGACACCATAAGACGGTCGGATAGTAGGACCGGAAGGCGGCATACGTTGGGATATCGGGAGGATACTCGCCGTAGTCGCTCTCGTAGAGCTTCATGGCGAGATAGAGTTGATGCATGTTGCTGGCGCAGATGGGCTTGTGAGCCGCATGCTTTGCCGAAGTGAAAGCCGGCATCATTAGACCGGCAACGACCGCAATGATGACAATCACTACGAGCACTTCTGCCAAGGTTACTCCGCGCGACTCTGTTGTTCCCATAATCGATAACCTCCAATGACCACCAATGTCGAAACGAGCAAGCCAGCTAGTGCATACTGTCTCGTATATGGATAAAGGCCGTAGTATCCGATATCCCGCTGGCTGTCCATCATCGAACATCCCAAAGCTAAGATGATGAAGCACCACGCGGACGCGAATTCAATCCTCCGCGCGCGCCGGATAGACGCGGCAAGCAGGCTGGCCAGGGCCGCGACCGCGATCGGAAGGAGAAAATGCAGCTTGCTCCACGCGCTCATTCCGAACGTTCCGGGCCAAACGTGCGACCCGCGGAAGTTGGCGGCAATCAACGGCGCGAGGCAAAACCCTGCACACAGTGAGAATGTGAGGTCGCGACTTCTCCTCCAATAGGTGCTGCATGCCACGACGCACAACGGGCCCAAGACGAAATATGGGCCGTACAGGAGACCGGCGGGTCCTGCCGGCGTGTCCTTCAGCCACATCTCGTGGAGCAATTGGTAGGCCGTCTCGGTTATGGTGACAAGGCTGGTCGGCAGAAGCAGGACCGCCGCAATCCCGCTCGCTCTCGGCTCCAATTCAGTGAACTGCGGTCCTTGCTTCACGGATAGCCTCCTCTAGTCGCATGCCCGCAGGCTGCACGAACGCAACGACGGCGCCGCGCGAAAACCCGTAGACGCGCGGAGAGAACATAACATTCAAGCTCTTGGCCCAAGCCGGCGGACCAAACAGGACCGTCGGCGAACCGTCGGCCAAATCTCGGTAGGCATCTTGACCCATGGAGAGCACCAGATTGTAGACGTCTCTCCGATCAAGAAGAGCCTTCGCCTGCCCCCCCGCTTCGCTAGAGCAGGACAGGCACTCGGTATGGACGATGTAGACCCCCGGACACGGCACCAACGCCAGGTTCCTGGAAAGCTTACTGCCAATCTTCAGCTCATCCTTGAAGGAAAACCTGGAGAACGGGGATGCTGGCGGGTCCTTGGGGACCGGAACATGCGGCAATATCGTGACCGAAACAAGCCGGACCGCCAGCAAGTAAGCTACCACCAGGATCAGAACGAGATCTGTTTTCATCAGAAGTCGCAGTAATGGTACTCCAGGTCGCGATGGGTGAGTCAGCAGTCCTTGCGCAAATTGGCGCAAACGTGACGTAGAGTGGACGGCACTATGCTGGACTCCTGGATGGATGAAGCGGGTGCTAAGCGACCTTCTGAGGCAAAGTGCCACTCAGTTCTGTGACTCACTCCTTGGCCGTCGGAGCGATCCGAAGAACTTGAACCGTGAAGCATCCCTCTCCCTACGGGAGCAGCCAACTCCAGCCAGTCGCATACAACAGAAAGCCCACTACCGGTCTTGGCTGGCACTACGCATGTTAGCGGGGAACGATCTGCCCGGCGAGGATGCTCGCCAGGACCCGGTCCGCGTTGTATCCCTCCACTTCGGCCTCCGGACGGAGCAGGACGCGGTGGCGGAGAACGGGCAGAGCCAATTCCTTGACATCGTCCGGAATCACGAAGTCTCGATCGCGAAGCGCGGCTAGAGCCTTGCTGCAGTTCAAGAGCGCGATGCCCGCCCGAGGCGACGCGCCGACCAGCAGGTCGTTCGAATTCCGGGTCGCCTTGACCGTCTCGTAGATGTAGTTGAAGACCTTGTCCTCGACCGTGACGTTGCGAACCTCGGCCTGCAACTCCGCCAAGCCGGCTTGATCGATGACCGGTTTAATCCCCGCGTCGTCCAGGTTCTGGGGCTTGAATCCGGAGTGATGGCGGCGAAGCACATCCATCTCCGACTCGGACTCGGGATAGTCGACGAGGACCTTCATCAGAAACCGGTCCTGCTGGGCCTCGGGCAAGGGATAGGTGCCTTCGAAGTCGATGGGGTTCTGGGTGGCAAAAACCAGGAAGGGCGGAGGAAGCGGATAGGGCTCGCCGTCGATCGTCGTCTTTCGCTCCTCCATCGCTTCGAGAAGGGCGGCCTGAGTCTTTGGAGGCGTGCGGTTGATCTCGTCGGCGAGGAGGACGCTAACGAAGATCGGTCCCTTCCGCAGGCGGAAATCGTTGGTTTTCGGATCGAAGACGTTGGTGCCGATCACGTCGCTAGGCATCAAGTCGGGCGTGAATTGCACGCGGCCGTACGGCAGATCGAGCGCTCGCGCGAGGACGCGCACAAGGAGGGTTTTCGCGACGCCGGGAACTCCCTCGAGAAGCACATGGCCGTTCGCGAGAACGGCGACGAGGACCTGTTCGACAACGGCGCTCTGGCCGGCGATGGCCTTGCGGATCTCCGCACGAATCTCCTGTGCCCGGTTGGCAACGCTCATTAGTGCGTTAGGTTACCACCGGGTATGCGGGGATGTTCCCTGATGGGCTGATGGGACGAAGGGGTTAGGGGATTAGAGGATTAGGGGATGAGCGGTTGGATCGGGCAGTTACCCATTCACTCACGGTGCATGCTATTCTGGAATCGCGATGCCGGACTTGGCGTCGCGCCGGTTATGAGAGGAGCGGGAGGAATCGCAGGGCGCGTCTTGCGCGCCGTTTTCAGCAAGCGCACGATGAGGCTGCTTCAGCCCTACCAGGGGTTGATTGGCCTCGCTGTCCTTTTCGCGGTCGCCTTCTTCATCGCGCGAGACGAGTTCTTCTCCGCCGCGAACGGCGTCAACGTGCTGAAACAACTGGCGGTCCCCGGCACCCTCGCGATTGGCATGACTTTCGTGATCCTGACGGGGGGGATCGACCTCAGCGTGGGCTCGCTGCTGGCTCTCGGCAACGTGATCCTTGCCGAATGGGCCAAGAACGGGCTCGCCGCGGTGGTCGGCATCTTCGCCCTCTTCGGGCTCGGCCATTGGGTCGGCGGGCTTGCGATGGTTCCGTCGGTCGTCTACGCCCTCGCCTTAAGCGCGATCATCGGCGCGATGGTCGGGGGTCTGATCGGTACGACCCGGCTCCAGCCGTTTATCGTCACTCTCGCCGCGATGGTGACGCTTCGCGGGATCTGCTACCTCTACACGGACAACGCGATCGTCTCGATCGAAGACGAACGATTCGCTTTTCTGCAGGACACGCATTTCGGGCTGCCTATTTCGGCTTGGGTCCTCATTGGCGTTACCCTTGCCAGCGCGATTCTCCTCCGGTACAGTGTGTTTGGCCGGCATGTCTACGCCTTGGGAGGCAACGAGACCGCGGCGAAGCTTTCCGGCGTCCATACGACGCGGGTGAGGATGGGGGCTTACGCGCTCAACGGGCTCTGCGTCGGCATCGCGGCAATCCTCTTTACGGGCCGGACGAGCACGGGGCAGCCGAGCGCGGGCACCGGCTACGAACTCGACGCGATCGCCGCCGTCGTCGTTGGCGGCTCGTCACTCTTCGGGGGAATCGGCAATATTTTCGGCACGTTCGTCGGCGCGCTCTTCATGGGCTGCGTGAACACGCTTCTTCAGCTCAAGGGCGTCGATCCCTTCGTCGGAATGGGCTGGAAGGGGCTGATCATCTTGGTTGCCGTCTATCTGCAGAACATCGGCCGCAGCGAGGGGCGGTAGTTCTTGGTCGGGTCCGATCCGACCGATCCGCAACCCGAAGCTAATGCCTACCCGTGAGCCTCGGGCGGCAGAAGGAGGGTCTCGTTCACGACTCCCACGTACCAACTCCCGTCGTCTTTCAGCGGCGTCTCATGCCAGTCGTAGAGATAGCCGGCCACGAGGTCGGCTTTCGGCAGCCGCGAGGCGAGGCCATATCTGGGAAGCCAGATTTCCTGAAGCACCGGATAGAAATCCGAGGGCATGGGTGGCTGCATCAGAGTGTAGTCGTCCGTGACGTCCACCACAATGACTTTCACCAGGTTCAATTTCCAAAGGCATCCTGCCAATTGAGCCATGAAGTTCCTTGCCATACAGGACGAGGAAGGTGGCTTGATTGATGCCTGATGCTTGATGTTTGAAGAGGTGAGGCCGTTAGTGGGTGATGTCCGGCGCGGGGGGGCCGATAGGCTTCACGCTGGGAGGCGCTTTCAGATCGTCGGGGATCACCGAGTCGCGCAACAGATGCCGCACCTCGTCCTTCGGCTTCGGAACCGTCGCCGAAACGGGCTCATCGAACGGTAGCAGAACGGTAACGCGGCGATTCACGGCGCTCGTCGGATGAGCAGGATCCCGCAAGTCCGTATCGGCCAGACCGGTGATCGACTTGAATCGGTTCCGAGGAACTCCGTCGAGGCACAATTGGTCGGCCAGAGCCTCCGCGCGATCGCCGCTCAGCTTGAAATTGCCCATCGGATCCGAGCCGAATGGCACCGAGTCTGTATGGCCCTCGACGATCATGCGGCGCTCCGCGGCCACCAGCTTGGGCGCGATGACCTTGATCACCTCGATCGCCCCGGGCTTCAGAACCGCGCTGCCGGACTCGAAGAAATCGCTCCGATCCTCGATGAACTCCAGCCGCAGCCCTTCGGGCGTGATCTCGATGTGAATCTTCTTGAGCAGCTTGTCGAGCCCGGCCGCCGACTTCAGAGCCTTCTCAATCTCCTTCTTCAGCTCCTGCATCGCCTTCTGCTCGTTTTGATACGGCGTGTTCGCACCCGACACACCCGTACCCGACTTGCTGAGCGGCACGGTTTTCGGAGATATCACCGCGCGGTTGTGCGGCATGTTCTTGGCGAAGCCGATGGGGTCGCTGAAGTAGCCTTGGATCTGGGCCCTGGTCTCATCGGACAGCCCCATAATCCACATCACCATGAAGAAGGCCATCATCGCCGTCACGAAGTCGGCGTAGGCCACCTTCCAAGAGCCGCCATGGTGCCCGCCCCCATGCGACTTCTTCTTCTTGATGATGATCGGGGTGGCGTCCATGTCAGATTACGCCGCCTTCTCCTTCACCGCCTTCTCCATCTCCGCGAAGCCCGGGCGAACGCCCGGTTCGATATTGCGGCGCGCGAACTCCACGCAGGTGATGGGAGACTCGCCTCTCGCGAAGCTGAACAGGGCATAGCGGATGCAGTTCAGGTATTGCTCTTCGGAGGCGAGCCGCAGCTCGATCGCACGCGCGATCGGACCGAAAATGCCGTAGCACATGAGGATGCCGAGGAAGGTTCCCACAAGAGCGGCGGCCACGGATTTGCCGATCGAGGCGGCCTCGCCTCCGATCTCGCCCATCGTGATGATGACTCCGAGGACGGCTGCGACGATTCCGAATCCCGGCATCGCGTCGCCCACCGTCTGAATCGCTTCGGCCGGCATCTTGGCCTCTTTGTGGGCGATCTCGAGGTCGAGCTCCATCATCTCCGAGAGATCGTGGGGGCCGACGGCTCCGGTCAGGATGACTTTCATCGTGTCGCACAGGAACGCGGACGCGTGGTGGTTTCCGAGGAAGGTCGGGTAGTTCTTGATGATGTCACTCTTGTCCGGCTCTTCGATGTGCTTTTCGAGGCCCAGCAGGCCCTCCTTGCGCGCCACGTTGAAGAGCTGATACATCATCTTCAGCAGATCGTTGTAAGCCGGCTTGGTGTACGGATCGGGCTTGAGAAGGCCGGTGAAGGACTTCATGGCGGCCTTCATGTTGTTCATCCCATTCGCGGCGAGGAAGGAGCCGAAGGCGGCGCCGCCGAGGATGATGAGCTCGTTGATCTGGATGAGGACGGCCAGGTTGCCGTGGTGCATCAGATAGCCGCCGATGACGGCGAGCAGCACCACCACAATGCCTATGATTACGAAC
>DATJYD010000519.1:0-2864 GCA_035499755.1 Fimbriimonadaceae bacterium | reverse complement strand
TCCTGCGAGTTAGAGCCGCCAACCCGCGCGTCATCTTCATTTCCGGCTGGAACGACTGGGCTTACTGCATGCAGATCGAGCCGGCGAAGGAGTACGGCTTCCGCTACGTCGACGCCGCGGCCCGCCTCCTGGGTCGGAGCGAGGAAACCGCGCCGTATCGGCGGGACAGGTAGCCGACCCCCAATAATCCCCTCTCGCTCCTCGAGGGCAGAGCGGGTAGCGACGAAGAGAGCGGTCTGGCCGCTGATCGCCTTAGCGCAAGAGCCTGCTTAGCGCCCGCTCATTGGGGGAGCGCCCAGATGCCAAACGCCCCTGTGCGTCTTGTCGAACACGAGGGTTCCTGATTTGGCAAGCCGGTTTGCAGACCAGCGCATAACATACTGCCACCGGTAGAAAAGGTCTCCGGCAGCCCGAAGGTCGACCTCGTGCTGATCCCATATGTGTTTCGCCACATCGATCAGCGTCGCGGAGCCGCCGCGGGCGTCAAGGGCCTCAGTAATGTACCTGCCAATTCGATCTTGTTCGTCCATCCAGCTTCGCCCAGTCCATTCTAGCCCTATTCTAGCCCAGTAGATGGGTGGCAGATTCGCCGCACGCCACGGGGCGGGGTGGGACATCGATACAGGAAGAGGGGGCGGGTATCGCTCCCCTGCACGTATCGTAAAACGCCGCGGCGGCTCCCTCGTCTGAAAGGCGGTATGAAACCCGTTCGCATATTGGTCGTGGCGCTGCTTGTGCTCGCATTCACCGCGTGCTTCGCCTCCCGGGCCAAGGGGCGCCCCGTGCTTTCGCACCAGGTTAGGAGCCTTGCCCGCAAGCTCGCCGTTGCCTGGGTGCGGGAGGCGGCGCCGAACACGCTCGACTCGCTCTCCCAACGTTCCATTGCTTTGGCCGGGATGGTGACAGGAACTTATGTCGTGCTCGACGGGCGTCGCTTCAGCGTCGTGCAAGCATTGACCGACGGCGCGTTGACCATCCTCGGCCAACACAGTGAGAGCGAGGATGCCGGCGCCATCCGCAACATCGTCTACACCCTTACCGAGATCGCCGACGGGCGCGTAAGTCGAAACGCGAAGTAGCCGACAGGACTTTATCGCGCCCCCTCAGGGCGCACCGGATAACGACGTTCCCACCCAGGCCTTCAGCCTGGGCTATAGTAGATCGGCCCGTTGGGCCTGGAGAAGGGGCCCGCTTCGCGCCGCTGGCAAGGACGACGGAGCCGACGGGCCGCGCCACTCGCTGTCGGGCGCGTAAGTCGAAACGCCGAAGTAGCCGACTTGAGCCGAACCCAGCGCGCGATCGAGGTAGCTGGGAGCGACGGCATCTTGCCGGCTCAGGCCGGATGCTGCAACGGTGGCGTGGAGCGTTGTGGCGCCCGCTCAAGCGACCCTCAGTTGGACCCGGCGGGACGCCGGAACCACATTTAGCCTACGGATCCCTCGAGGGAGACGCCCAGAAGTTTTTGGGCCTCCACCGAGAATTCCATCGGCAACTCCCGGAAGACGTCCTTGCAGAAGCCGGAGACGATCATGTTCACCGCGTCCTCGTGTGGCATCGCCTTCCAGGCGATGAGTGGCATGAGCTTCTAGCTCATGCTCAGCGGCTGGAAGCCGCTGACACACTCCGCCTGGAAGGCGGAGCCACGTTAACCGACGCTACCTTCGAGGCTCACACCCAGCAGCTTCTGCGCCTCGACTGCGAATTCCATCGGCAACTCCCGGAAGACGTCCTTGCAGAAGCCGGAGACGATCATGTTCACCGCGTCCTCGGTCGGGATCCCGCGCTGGTTGCAGTAGAAGATCTGGTCTTCCCCGATCTTGGAGGTCGAGGCTTCGTGCTCGACGGTCGCGGTCGGATTGCGCACCTCGATGTAGGGGAAGGTGTGGGCGCCGCAGCGGTCGCCCATCAACATCGAGTCGCATTGCGAGTAGTTCCGTGCCCCATCCGCCCCAGGGTTAACTCTTACCAGTCCGCGATACGTATTCTGCCCGTTGCCGGCGGAGATGCCTTTTGAGACGATCGTCGACTTCGTCCGCTTGCCGATGTGGGTCATCTTTGTCCCCGTATCAGCCTGCTGTTTATTAGCAGTGAGGGCTACTGAGTAGAATTCACCGATCGAATCGTCGCCTTTCAGGATCACGCTCGGATACTTCCAGGTGATCGCGGAGCCGGTCTCGACCTGGGTCCAGGTGATCTTCGAACGGCGGCCGTTGCAGATGCCGCGCTTGGTCACGAAGTTGTAGATCCCGCCCTTGCCTTCCTTGTCTCCGGGATACCAGTTCTGGACCGTGCTGTATTTGATCGTGGCGTCGTCGCCGTTCGCGACCAGTTCGACTACGGCGGCGTGAAGCTGATTCTCGTCCCGCATCGGGGCCGTGCAACCCTCAAGGTACGAAACGTAAGCCCCTTCTTCCGCGATGATCAGCGTCCGCTCGAACTGGCCGGTTTTCTCCGCGTTGATCCGGAAGTAAGTCGACAACTCCATCGGGCAGCGCACGCCTTTCGGCACATAGACGAAGGAGCCGTCGCTGAAGACCGCGCAGTTGAGGGTCGAGAAGTAGTTGTCGCTGTAAGGCACGACCGAGCCGAGGTGCTTCTGGATCAGCTCGGGATGATCCCGGATCGCTTCCGAGATCGAGCAGAAGATGATGCCCAGCTTCGCGAGCTCGGCCTTGAACGTCGTGACCACGGAGACGGAGTCGAAGACGGCGTCGACTGCGATCTGCTGGGCAGAAGGATTGAGGATTGGAGGATTGGAGGACTCGGGGGAATCGGCGTTGAGGCGCTGAGGCGTTGAGACCGGCGCCTGCGGCGAAGGATTGAGGATTGGAGGATTGGAGGATTCGGGGGAACCCTCGTTCGAA
>DATJYD010000518.1:0-7980 GCA_035499755.1 Fimbriimonadaceae bacterium | reverse complement strand
GCCACCGATCAGGATTTCATCGCGGCATCCAGATCAGGCGACAAGGCCAAGCTGGCGGTTGTCGCGCCGGTCTTGCGGGGTATCTGGGACAAAACGCTCGAGCCGGCCTTCGCATCATTCCTCACCAACAACCACGACCATGTGATGGCGGTCCAAGCAGAGGGCGAGGCCAGAGTGGCCTTCGCCCAGAGTATAGGCCTCGCCATCTTCATCTTCTCGGTTGTCCTTGCCGGCGTCCTCTCGCTGACGATCACGAGCTACATCACCCGGCCGATCGCACTGCTCAAGAACACGATCACGAGCGTCCAGTCGACCGTCCTCGATGAAGTCCGCGCCGGCGCCGCCGCGATGGCCAAGGGCGACCTTGCCGCCATCCGCGAGGTGGATATCCCTCACATCGAGTGGGCTACTCGCGACGAGCTTGGCGTCATGTGCGACCTCGTCAATAAGGTGATCGACCAGGGGACGGATACCGCGGTCTCGCTGCGAGACGCCCAAACTCAGTTCGCGGAGATGATCTCCACCGTTGCGAACCGCGCCTCGATGGTCGCTTCGAAAGGAGACGACTTGAAGAGCTCGACGGGTGAGGCGGCAACCGCTTCCCAGACGATCCTTCTGATGATCGAGGGCATCACGACGGCCACGCGGGAATCCGCGATCACGACCGAGCGCCTCGCCGAGGGAAGCGAGCAGTTGGCGGCAAGCTCGAGAGAGGCGGAGCAGCATCTCAAGCGACTGGCCGAGCAAGCCGAAAACCTCGCCGGGGGCTCCAGCCTGCAGGAGCAGCAGGTTCGAAAGGCGTCGGACCTGACCGACGAGATCGTCGAAGCCGTCGGGACGACCATCAAGACGGTCGAAGCGGCCAAGCTCCAAGTCGAAGCCGCGCGGAGCGCGGTGGATCAGCTTGCCCAGAAGCAGGCGAAGATCGGAACGATCGTTCAGACGATCGAGAGCATCGCCGAACAAACCAATCTCCTGGCCCTGAACGCGGCGATCGAGGCGGCCCGAGCCGGCGAACAGGGCCGCGGCTTCGCCGTTGTCGCGGACGAGGTCCGCAAACTCGCCGAGCACGCGGGCAGCGCGACCAAGGAGATTTCGACGATCATCGACACCGTTACCGCGGATGTCAAAGAGGCAAGTCTGGCCATGGACCGGACCGACCGGCAGGTTGGGGAAGTCGTGGATCACTCGGCCGCCGCGCAGCGCAGCCTTGCACAGGTGAGGGAAGCGGCGAAGGAAACCGCCGAGATCTCCAAAACCAACTCGGTGAGCATCGAATCGATGGCTACGGCGGTTCAGGAAGTATCCTCGCTGGTCGCCCAGGTGGCCTCGTTCGCTCAAGAGTCGGCCGCGGGGACGGAAGAGCTCAGCGCGGCAACCGAGGAAATGTCGGTTTCCGCCCAAGACGCCACGGCTTCGCTGCGGCAACAGGTCACCTGGTTCGGCGAGACTCGAAATCAGGCGATGGAATTGGAGCGGCATTCCGACGAGTTGACGTTTCTGATGTCTCAGTTCAAACTGGACGACGGAACCAGTACCGCCTCTCAAGTGAGAATGTTCAAGGCGGCCCACGTCCGCTGGTGCATCCGCGTGCGGGAAATGATCGAGACCGGCAAGCTCATTCCACGCGAGGACCTGACGGAACCTACCCACTGCGCGCTCGGCAAGTGGTACTACGGCGAGGGTAGGGAGAGATTCGGCCATCTGGCCGCGTTCAAGGCGATCGAACAGCCGCACGCCCAAGTGCACGCCTGCGCGGCGAACGCTCTCACCGCGATGGAGCACAAGGATCTGGAGGCGGCGAAGGCTGCCTACGACGAAATGCTGACGGCTAAGGCGGCAGTGCTGCACAACCTGGACGAGATGTGCCAGCAAGGCAACCAGCCCCTACGCCGCGCTGCCTGACCCCCTCGGCCCAGTTCCTCCTCCGGGGACGAACATCCGGGCTCCCAGGTCCGGCCGAACCGAACCTTAGTCGAGGTTGCGATGGGGGTTCGAACTATCATCATTTTGGGTGTGCCTAGGGTGATGATGAATCGCCCAAGCCGCTCGGCCCGCCTTTACCAAGCGAGATCCGAAGCTCTTAGCTGCCCGGTGAGATCACCACGCAGAAGCCGATCGTCTCGCAACGGTCGAGGCCGGGCCAGAAGTGTATAAACTTGGCCGACCAGTCCAGCGGTTGCGGTCCGGAATCGAAGTACCAGCCGCTTCCCTTCGCTTCCCAATCGCAGCCGCCCTTGAGAATGCTGAACGTGGTGTGGCCGTCTTCGTGCTCGCTCTCGGTCCAATGCCAGATTCGAGGCCGGGTGTCTGGGGTTGACCGGCCGGCGCCAAGTTGCCACTCGTCTTCCGTGGGCAGCCTCGTACCCGCCCAAGCGGCGTAAGCGCGGGCATCGTCGAGGCTGACGTAGACCACCGGCTCATCCTCATCTCCCGGCTTGGGAGCGCCACTCTCCCAGTGCTTCAGGAAGCTCTCGGTCGAGGCCGGCCGGTATCGGGAGGTCTTGAGGAACGATTCGAATTGGGCGTTCGTGATCTCGGGCCCGATCTCGCCCTCTTCGACCTGGACCGTCCGACCGATCGGCCGTTCCTGATGCAGGCCGGGAAAACTCTGGCCCATGAACACGGCATAGCCGTACTCCCCGCACTCGCGCACCCGGAACCTCGCGACGATCCGGACTCCCTTCTTCTCGCTGGGTTCCTTCACGAGCCGCGGGGGGATGGCCGCCTCGATTCTGACCGGCATCGGATCGATCCTGCGCATCGCGGTCGAGGCCTCGCCGTACCGCCTCGCTTGTGCATCCAGAAACGCCTCGAAGTCCCGGTCGACCCGGCTGCTTGGAATTGAGAGGAGCGCGCCGATCCAGCGCGGGCCGAACTGGAGATGCGCATGATCCACCTCGAGGCCCTTCACGAGGTCGAAGAGGCGCATGGCCCCATCGCTGGAAATGGACTGGACGAATCCCTCGGCGGGCTCCGGCTTCCGGTTCACGATCGTCCATAGCGCAATCCCGTCGAGTTCCCAGCGAGAGGCGTAGATGCCCTCTCCGTTTGCCTCGACGAGCGGCGTCCAGACGCCGTGGGAGAGGTGCCGGCCATAGCGCCGCTGAATCGGCAGCATCGAGCGGAGGATCGAGCGGTCGCGGTCGGTCCATCCGTTCCAAGAGCCAAAGATGTTCTGCCAAACGAACATGCCGGCGCCGTTCATCCAGGCCATCTGCATCTCACCGGTGTGGTCGAAGTCCCAGCGCCGGATCATGTGCTGCATGTGGCGCTGCTCGAACCAGCGGTTACGAAGGACCCCGGGGGCCTCGCTGTCGTCGAACCATTGAGCCCAGGAGGCGTGATGAGTGGCAATCTGATCGACGGGGAGAGCCAACTCAGATTCGAGCACGACGCCTGGCCGCTTTCTATCCACCGCCTCCCGCAGATCTGGGCCCCCGTGCGGGAGGGTGTCTAAAAAGATGCTGTCGAAGCCGGCTTCGGCGGTCAGATCGGCGAGCACCTCGGCGTCGCTCTTGGGCTCACGGCGAGTTCCGGTGTCCCATGGGTTGTAGGCGAGGCCGGCCTTGACTCCACGCGCATGGAGGCGATCGATCACCCCGCGAAGTCCCTTCATCCCACCGGGAAACTCGCGGTAGTGGTCGAATTGGTTGCGCCGGTCGATGCCGATCCGAGGGTAAGCCTGCCAGAGAATCAGAGCGTCGATGCCGCCAAAGTCGCGCTCCATCCAGTCGACCCACTCCTCGACCTTGAATGCGCCCCGGCGCGGGTCCACAAACTGGCGGTCGAAGACCATGACTTTGGCGAAGGAGAAGCACCGTTGCATCCAAGCGAACTCCGGCTTGGAGTAGGTCGAGCCGTCGTAGCCCTTCCGCGCTTCGTCACGCCACCGATCGAGGCCCTGCCGCCAAGCCGGCCACTCCTTGGGATCGTTCGGGGCGGAAATGAGGGGAGGTTGATCGGGCGTCACGTCGGAAGTCTATTCCGTGGGGAGGGTTACAGATACTTCCGGGCGTTCTCGATCGAGCGCGGGACCGCCGTTAGAGGATCCTCTTCGCCTTCATACTCCACGCTGAGCCAGCCGTCGAAGCCGGCGTCCTTCAGGGCGTGGATGCACTCGCCGAGCTTGACCACCCCTTCCCCGACCGCGGTTCCGATCAGCGGCTCGCCATGGATCGTCTTGTAGGCAAAGCCCTTCCAATCGGCCGGAGCGGGCGCGAAGTCCTTGAAGTGGACCATATAGGCGTACCGGGCGACTTCGCGGATCGCCTCATGGCTGGCTTGCCCGACGATGAGGAAATTCCCGGTGTCGGGATTCGCGCCCAGAGCGTCGTTGCCGCACCGGCGGCGCACGTGATCGATCAGGCCGCAAACCTGCTCCCCGCGGCCGGCGAGCGTGCCGTGGTTCTCCAGCGCCAGCCGGATGCCTCGCTCATGGGCATCAAGCGATGCCTTTGCCAGCCCGTCGACGATGTACTCGCGAGCCTGATCGAACGTGACAGCGTCACTCACGTCGCCGGCGAACACCCGCACGACGCCGGCTCCGTAGCCGGATGCCTCGTCGACTCCAAACCGGATCTTCGCAAGCTCACCCTCCCGCTCAGCCGGATCGTGCTTGGCGAAGTTGTTGGAAACGGAGAAGATCGGAACGGGAAGCCCAGTTTCGGTGAGCGCCTCACGGATCCGAGCTTTCGTCTCGACGACCGAAGCCGGCGTGAACGCCTGGATTCGCTCGCCCTCGGGGTCGCTGTAGAAGAAGTCGAGCAACTCAACCCCGTCCGCCCCCGCCCGCTTGGCCTCGCGGATGAACGCGTCGACGCCGAATCCGCCCTTTCGCCACGTGTGGAAGTAGCTCCACATGCTGACTCCGATTCTCACATCTCCACTCTACACTGCGAGGGGACCGTTCTGAGCGCCACGCGACAATCTGGCCGAGGCCCGACGCTACTTGACCGAGAGGTAGTTCATCACCGGCGAGATGAAGATGACCGCGCCGATGATGCCTGCGCAACAAAGCGCCAGGGCGAGGCCAAGGCCGGGGCGGACCTTCGCGGACTGGGCCTTCTCCGCGTCCTCCTCGGAAATGAACACCGCGACGGCGATGCCGAGATAGTAGTAGACGCTGATGATCGAGGTCGCGGCCAGCACGATCGCGAGCGGCGCGAGCCCCGCGGTCAGCGCGCTGTTGAAGATCATGAACTTGCCGAAGAAGCCGGAGGTCGGCGGAATGCCGATCAGAGAGGCCACAAAGAGGAGCAAGGCTCCCGCGACCAAGGGCGAGCGCTGCCAAAGGCCGTGTAAGTCCTTCAGCCGCGTTCCTTCCTTGCCGCCCTTGGCGACCAGCGAGACCACCGCGAAGGCGCCGATCGTCATCAGAGCATAGCTCAGCAGGTAGTAAACGAGGGTCGACAAGCTGACATCCTGCGGGTCCTTGTAGTGGGCGATGATGCCCACGAGCATGTAGCCCGCATGGGCGATCGAGGAGTAGCCGAGAATCCGCTTGACGTCCTTTTGCACGATCGCGATCAGATTCCCGAACACCATCGTGAGGATCGCGATCCAGAACAGCGCGGGGAGCCAGGAATCGACCGCGCTTTGACTCGAAAAGCCGTCCAGCACCCTCACCAGCGCTCCGAACGCGCCGATCTTGGAGGCCGACGCCATGAAGGTCGTCACGTTCGTCGGCGATCCCTGGTAGACGTCGGGCGTCCACTGATGGAACGGCACGAAAGAGGCTTTGAAGGAAAGTCCGATCAGCATCAGGCCCAGCCCGAACAGGAGGAGCGTGCGAGTGAAGGGCTCTCCCTGGAACCACATGTGTCCAATGTAGGTGAGGTCGAGCGAACCCGTCGCCCCGTAGGTCAGGGCAATCCCATACAACAGGAACGCGCTGGCGAACGCTCCCAGCAGGAAGTACTTGAGCGCCGACTCCTCAGACTTCTCCTCCCGGCGACTCATCCCGGCGAGCACGTAAAGCGAAATCGAGAGGATCTCGACCCCGAGGAAGATCATGAGGAGATTCGTGGTGGTCGACATCACCATCGCGCCGACCGCCGACCAAAGGACGAGGGGATAGAACTCGCCAAAAGGAATCCGCTTCTCGCGGAGATATCCCTCGCTGAAGAGGATCGCCACGAAAGTCGCGCCGATGATCAGGAGCTGCATCGTCAGCCCGAAATCGTCGATCGCGAGCATTCCTCCGAACGTGGTGTTCAGCCCGGGATTCTGCCCGTACTGCATCACGACGGTAAAGGCCGCGATGGCGAGCCCGGCGAGGCTGATCGCGACGATCGGCATGTTGTCTCGCCGGGGCCTCACGATCTCGGGAATCAGAGCCACGATGCCGGTCATCGTAACCAGAAGGATCGGCAGGAGGGCTGGCCAGTAGATTTCCGGCATCGCGGGGTTATAAAGCATGGGCCACCGGAATTTGGGATTTGGGATTCTGGATTTCGCTCTCCAGATGCTCGGCGACGTCGGCGAGCCCAAAGCGTAGCTCGATGTCGGCGTCGGGCGAGTTCGTCGCCAACAACCCCGGTCTCATGGCTCGAATCTGGGCGACGGATACTCCGGAAGCCACGCTGTCCCAACCGAACGCATGCGCGGGCAGATCGCTGACGAAGTCGAGATAGGCGTCCTCTCCGCCGAGGACGAACACGAGATTGAACTGCGCGCCCGCGATCCCGCTCAGAATCTCGCGATCCCGTTCGAGATAGTGGCCGCCGTATTCCATCGGGGTCGTGTGGCCCGCGCGGGCGCCGTACACGAGATAGAAAACACCGTCGAATCCGTGCTTCAAGGCGAATTGAACTTCCGCTTCCGTAAGGGCGACGAGGCCATCCAAAATCGTGGCGCCTTCGACCGGGTCTTCCTCGAAAGCCGATCGGATGTCGACTCCCGCCTTCAGCGCCTGACCGAAGGGATTGGCGACGGCGGCGAGCTTCAGGGCGCCGTCAGGGCATGCGCCCGGCTCGTGAGAACAGGTGACGTAGGCGTCCGAGTCCGAATTCGGCATCGGCCAAGCGATGATCGGCTTGCGATCGACGGCCATGCCGCCCGCGGCAGCGATAAGCCGCTCCCGTCCGTTCAACGGCCGCCTCCCAAGCTCGGGGCCCCGGAGGGTAGGCCCGGATTGAACTTCTTTTCCCCCGGCCGGAGAAGGTGGCTTCCGCCGGGATTTGGGGTGAATGCGGCGTCGATCGGGTTCCCGTTCAGGTCGAAGAAGAACTGGGCCCGGGCAAGTCCGGTGCCTCCCTGGTCTATATTCCACCCCTCGTCGATTCGCTGGGTAGGATCCGCCCACACCGGACGGTGGTTCACGTCGCCGATCGCCATCAGGCGAACTGCGTCGACGGAGGCTTCCATGGGCTGCAAGAAGGTGTTGGGGTGAAGGCCGCCCCAGATCGCGAGGACCACGAACGTTCCGACCATCGCCATCTCCCAAGGCTTGATGTCCTTCAGCCGCTTGTTCTCGGGGTTCTCGTTCTTGCCGTAGAACACCTGCTGAAACATGTAGAGCAAGTAGACGGCGGCGAGAACAACGCCGAATCCGGCGATCCCGATGTACCAGAGGTTGAGGCCGTTGAATCCGGCGTAGCATGCCTTGAAGGCGCCGAGCATGGCCAGGAATTCCCCGACGAAGCCATTCAACCCCGGCAATCCGACCGAGCTGAGCATGATGATCAGGAACAGCGCGGAGAAGACCGGCATCTGCGCCTTGAGGCCGCCGAAGTCCTTGAACATGCGGGTGTGCCGCCGCTCATAGATCAGGCCGACGAGCAAGAAGAGTGCGCCCGTGCTGATGCCGTGGTTGAGTTGCTGCATCGAGCCGCCCATCAATCCCTCGTGGGTCAGGGAGAAAATGCCGAGCAGCACGAAGCCCATATGGGCGACCGACGAGTAGGCGATGAGGCGCTTCCAGTCCGGTTGCACAGCCGAGACGATGGCCCCATAGATGATTCCCACGACGGCCAGACC
>DATJYD010000517.1:0-3856 GCA_035499755.1 Fimbriimonadaceae bacterium | reverse complement strand
CAAATCCAGCATGACCGGCCGTCAGCCCGAATCCGATCCCATCATCCTTGATTTCAACATACACTATCTGCTGCGTCTCGGAGATCGAAACATGAATATTTGAAGGTTTGGCATGCCTCACGGCGTTATTAAGGCTTTCCTGAACGACGCGAAAAATAATGTCCTCGACCCTGCGGCCAAAGCTCAACGCCGGGCCTTCCATGGTGATGTTGATGTCGGAGCGGCGTATCCGCCAGAAATCGAGAAGTCCTCTGATCGCCTGCTCAAGTCCGAGGTCGATCAACATGCCCGGGCGAAGCCGGCCGAGAATCGATCGCAGATGCCTCTGCATATGGCGAACAGACTCAATGATCGCTTCGCTGCGCGCCTGCGCCTCCGGCAGGGCAGAAGTCGTGATGAACTGGCGTATCATCGTCGCGTCCGCACCGGTTGCGAACAGGAACGGTCCGATTTCATCGTGCAGGTCGCGCGCAATCTGCGCCCGCTCTTCTTCCTGAAGGTTCACGATCTGCTTCGTCAACGATCGATTGACCGTTTCCACCTCGGCCAAACGCTCCGCCATCGTGTTGAATCCGGTCTTCAGCGGTTCCAACTCTGAAGGCACAAGGTCGCGTAGCCGCGCCGAATAGTCCCCCTCCCCCACACGCGACAGTGCCGAACACACGTCGCCGATCGGACGGAGTGCCCGCGAGAGCGTCGCAACCGACAGGAGCAGGAGCAGGGTGCAAAACACAATCAACGTCGCGGCGGTGAGCCTGACATCGCTCCAGGCTTCCGCGACCTCGTTCGCGGCATTGGATTGAAGAAGGAGGCGGCCACCGTCCTCGACCCCCGCCGGAAGCTCGGGATAGGCGCGAATAGGCTGGCCGCCGACCAGGCGCACGAACCAGTCCGGGGCTGGCTCGTCGGGCGCAAGAGGGGTCGAGATTGCCAGAATGACGTTGTTGTCCGTCACGAGAGAGGCAACCAGATGCCGGTCGCCATCGAAGTCGGCCACTACGAGCCGCAAGCGCCGGCGCGGATTTGTGATCTCGTCGTTGTCGTCGAGCGCGTTCTGGACAATATGGGTGCCGACGGAGAGCGCCGCCTGCATTTCCGTCCGGACCTTCCTCACCGCATGGAAATACGTGAGCAGGCCTCCGAAGACCACGGTGATACACAACACGCCGATGACCGCAAGGATGAGGTAGCGCCGGATCGACATGGCTTCCCTCCCATCGTCGGTTTGATCGGCCTCCAGGCCCGAACTGGCAGCCTAGCTCAGCCGGTCCGAGAACGCCAACATCCTCTGGGTAGGATATTCCTGTTACCCGGTATCACCCCCTCACGGCTTGACCGCGATGCCCCATGGCAAACGCCCGACAGGGACGGATTTGAACACTTCCAATCTGACCGTGTCGACGACCGAGACGTCGTTGGTCAGGCCGTTCACCGCATAGAGGCGGCTTCCGTCGCCGCTGAAGGCAAGTTGCCATACTCGCTGGCCCACAAGGAGGTAGCGCTTGACCTCATAACTTGCCGTATCGATCACGGCGACCCGATTGGCGCGCCCCAGCGCAACGAACGCCGTTCGGCCGTCGGATGAGAAGCGCACACCGACCGGCGAAATCAGCTCCTTCCTCACGCCTGGAATGTTGAAAGCGACCTTGTGGACGACCTTCTGGCTCGCCGCGTCGATCACCGAGACGGTTCCGCCAACCTCCGAGGAAACCCAGACCTGTTGCCCGTCCGGCGTGAATTCTACAATCCGAGGCCGGGTGTCGACGAGCACGTTGGCGAACACCCTTTCCGCTGTGGTGTCGATGAAATGGGCCATGCTGGTCGATTCCGAGACGTCGACGACGACCCGGCCGTCCCGACTGACGGCGAGCCCCTCGGGCTCAATCCCCACCGGAATCCGCGCCCGAACTTCACCCGACTCGAGTACAAGAACGGTGACCATCGAATCGTTTTCGTTCGAGACATAGACCAGATCACCGGAAGGCGAGAGGGCCAGCGTCTCGGGATCCGGACCGGTCTCGAGCGTCCGCGTCACGCTGAGGGTTGCGGTGTCGATCACGGTAATGTCGTCCGAATCGCCATTGCAGACGAGGACCTGCCGATAATCGGGCGTGATGACGATGCCGCGCGGACGTTCCCCCACGGGAATTGTCTTGATCACGGCAAGGCTGTCACCGTCGAGAACGGTAACGGTGTTGTCGCGCTCGTTCGATACGAACAGGGTGTTCGCAGCTGCCTGTGACGCCAGCAAGGCGCAGGCAATTGGCACCGAACAGACGACGATGCAGCGCAACATTACGGAGCAAGAACGCATTTTGTCTCCGGTTCGTCGAATCCGAGCGTATCGGTGAGGAATTTTTGATGCAGGAAGCCTTCCTGCGGCGACAGCGAGACCACCATCAGGGCCTGAGCGAGCAACACCGGTTGACGCAATTGTTGATCCCAGCTCCGAAAGGTCAGAGCCTGCCCCTTGAAACCGGCAACCTCGAACTGATCGGACCGGAGAAAGGCGCTCAGCTCGCGCGGCTCGGACTTGCCGGATCGTACGATGGCTTCGCCGACGATCCGCAGCGCCAACCAGGCGGCATAATCGCGCTCGGTCATCTCGCGGTGCGCGAAGAGCTTGAAGCGGTGCTGCATCTGCAGGGCGGAATATTCCTGAAAACTCGCGTGCCAGGCGGTCGCGACGAGCCCCTGCGTACCGACGATCGGGCGTGCCTCATACGTGTTGTAGGGCAAGTAATCACCGAAAAGGCCACTCTCGTCGGCGACGAAGAGCACGTCGTAGGCCGGTACGCTCTGTGTCGCGAGCGGCATCTGGCTCTGAATCTGCTGGTATCCTGTATCGACCCGACGTGCTCCAGGCTGATAGTCGTAGCTGCGCTCCTCGACCACCTTCCCGCCGAAGCGAGCGGCCGAACGGCGCACATCGGTGGCATAGGCTTCATTGTTCGCACCCGGACCTCTCAGCAGAAACCAGCGCCGCCAGCGCTTGGCTGCCAGAAATTGCGCGATGGCATCGGTGCGCATCGCCCGGCTCGGTAGAATGTGGAAGACGTTCGTCCGACAATCCTCCTGTCGAAGTCGATCGTCGATCGTCCTGGCGTCGAGAATCAGCGCCTGCTTTGCTTCCGGCAGCGAAGCAACGGCCTGCAGGTCGCCCGGATCGAGGTTCGCGACGATCGCGACCGGCCCTCTGGCAAGGATCTGGCGCGCACGCGTCGCGACGTCGGCATCCATTGGCAGCTTCTCGACGTTCAAGGCAAACTGTCGGCCGATGAGATTTCCGGTGATATTGATCTCCTGGGCCGCCAACTTCGCGCCAGCGATTCCGTTGTCGGCAGGATTCGACTGCAAGAGCGACAGCGGTTCCGACTCGGGATAGGCCTTCTCGAGAAAGACAATGTCGATTGGGTTACCCGCACGAGGGGATTGCTCGCCGGGCGGGGCAACCGCAGCATCTTCGCAGCGAACGGCCGTCGACAAGAAAATCGCCATCACACCGAGAAGCCAGAGAATACGCCGCACACTTGCCTCGCAAGATCACCAATTCCGCCGCTTGGGATCGCCGTTGTAGATCGAGCGCACGAAGGCGATGATCTTCCAGAGTTCATCGTCGCTCTTGACCAACTCGCCGAAGGGCGGCATCGGCCCGATCACATTTTCCATGCCGATCCGATAGTAGCCGGCGGCCTGAAGCTGGTCCGAGCCAAGCGCGACGAGGCGGAACAGGGTATCGTCGTCGCTGCCGTAAACCCATGTCTCGTTAGACAGCGGCGGACACATGCCCCCGCCGCCGTTGCCGCCGTGACATCCATTGCAGCTATAGCTCAGGAACAACTTGCGTCCTTCCTGG
>DATJYD010000516.1:0-2635 GCA_035499755.1 Fimbriimonadaceae bacterium | reverse complement strand
ACGCGATAGAATCGCATACTCTCATTCTACGGTCGCTCTAGGCAGAAAAAACACCCTCCCGAGTCTCAGGAGGGCGGAGCGCACGCTGATCTAACGCACAACTAACGGGCGTAGAACTCGACGACCTGGGTCTCCCGGAAGGACTTTGGAAAGTCCTCGCGCTCAGGCAGCGCGATCACTCTGCCTCGGAAGTTCTGCACGTCGGCTTCCAGGTACGCGGGCACAGCCGCACCCTCGAAGTGGTTGTCCCGCGCGATGCGCCGGCTGCTTTCGCGGTCGCGAACCTCGATCGTGTCTCCAACCTTCAAGAGGTAGCTCGGGATGTTGACGACGCGGCCGTTCACGACGACATGGCCGTGGCTGACCATTTGGCGTCCCTGGAATGGAGTGCGAGCATAGCCGAGGCGCCATACGGCGGTGGCAAGGCGAAGCTCGAGGAGGCGCAGGAAGTTGAGGCTGGTGTTGCCGGACATGTGCTGGGCCTTCTCGAACGTGTTCCGAAACTGCCGCTCGAGCATGTTGTAGTAGCGGCGAATCACCTGCTTGGCGAGAAGCTGCTCGCCATACTCCGACTGCCGGCGATCCTTCATGTTGGGGCCGTGCTGCCCGTTCGGATAGGGTCGCTTGGACACGGACTTGGCCGGCCGGCCCCAAATGTCGTAGCCAACCGTGCGGCAGATGTCAGTTTTTCTTCCTCGATACGTCGCCATAGAAAATCTTCGCTCAGGGTGTGAACGCTGGATGATACCTGAGATTGCTGGATCGCTGGATTGCCAAGATTGCGTCCCGGGCATTGCGCAGTTTGCCGTCAGTAGCGCAGGCTTTTCTGGTTTCCAGGCAGGGCTTCCATCCGCTCCATCTGCTTGGCGAAGTGGTGAAACAGCCTCCAGTAGAAGTCGCCCCGTTCGAGCCCCTGCCAGAAAGGCTCGCTTCGGGCCACGAGCAGGACGTAGTAGCCAAACATGTAGTGCGCGACTTCCGGGCGGATCAGGCGCGAGTTGACCATTAGCGCGATCTCTTCGAGGAATCCGACGAGGTTCCTGCGCTCCTGGATCGAGGAACTCGCGATGGCGGGATCTTCGGACTGCAGCATGTCCAGGATCTCGCGATACTGCTTCGTTTCGAGGAAGCGGCGCCGGAGCTGGATCAGATTCTCGGCCCGGTGCTGGCGGCCTTGCCGCAGGAACTCGATGGCGCCGGTCATAAAGGTGCTGAGAGCAACGATCCCGGCAACGATGATCGAAACGTCTTTGATGAAGGAAACTTGGTCGGCGAGGGACATCGGAGCAAATTCTATCCAAGAGGGCCTTCATCGCCTCCGTCACGAAGACCGCCGGTAAACTCCCGGAATGCCGGTTGAGATCCTGATGCCCGAGTTGGGCGAGTCCGTGCACGAGGGAACCGTCAGTCGTTGGCTGAAGAAAGAGGGGGACTTCGTGAAAGAAGACGAGCCGATCGTCGAGATCATGACGGACAAGGTGAACACCGAGTTGCCATCGCCCGCGACCGGCATTCTGTCCAAGATCGTCGTTCCTGAGGGCGCGCCGGTCGAGGTTTTTCACGTCATGGGCTTGATCGAGGAAGCGGCCGGCGCGACCGCCGGCGCCTCGCCCGCCCTCTCTGCGGCCGCTGACGTCCCGCCGACGCCCGGGCTAAAGGCTTCGGTCGTCCCGGGAACCGGAGACCGGCACTGGTATTCCCCGGTCGTCCGTTCGATGGCCAAGGCAAATGGCATGTCCGACGCCGAACTGGCCTCGATCCAAGGCACAGGAACCGGCGGGAGGGTCACGAAGAAGGACATTGAGACGCACCTTGCGGCAAAGCCTGAAGGACCCAAGGTCCCCGCGCCCCAACGCCAGAGCGCGCCTGCCCCCGAACCAAAGGCTGTTCCTGCTACCGTTGCGGGACCGGAGCAAACGGTGGTGCCACTCGTTGGAATGCGCAAGATGATCGCGGAGGCGATGGTCCGGTCGTCGCAGGTCCCCACGGTAAGCACCGTCACTCGATGCGACGTCGCGGCCATGGTCGCCTTCCGAGATCGGAACAAGGACTCGTTCCAAGAGCAATACGGAGTTCGGCTGACCTACACTCCGTTCTTCATCAAGGCCGCGACCGAGGCTCTGTTGGAAATCCCGCTTGTCAACGCGAGCCTCCAGCCGGACGGCAACCTCCTCATGAACAGCCCAGTGCACATCGGTGTCAGCGTGGCGCTGGGCGCGAAGGGCGACGAGGGCCTGATCGTCCCCGTGATCCGGGATTGCCACAAGAAGAACCTGATCGAGATCGCGCGAGACCTGGATACGATCGCCAAGAAGGCGCGCAACAACCAGCTTCAGGTCTCGGACGTCCAAGGCGGAACGTTCACCCTTACGAACCCGGGGACGTATGGCGCGATGTTCGGTACGCCGATGATCAACGCGCCCCAGGCGGGCATCCTCGGCACGTATGCGATTCAGAAAGAGGCGGTCATCGTGAACGACATGATCGCGATCAGGCCGATCATGCACCTCGTGCTGACCTACGACCACCGAATCGTCGACGGCCTCATCGCGGGCCGGTTCTTGGCGGCGGTGCGGGACAAACTCCAGGCGTTCGACTTCTTCAAGTGAGAGACCTCCGGGGCGCGGACACGATT
>DATJYD010000515.1:0-8992 GCA_035499755.1 Fimbriimonadaceae bacterium | reverse complement strand
AGGGAGTGCCAGGCGAGAGCGCTCGCCTATCTGCCGAAGGGCGCCGACATCACCGCAAAGGTCTACATCCTCATCAAACCGCTCAAGAACAGCTTCGTCTGGGGAATCCCGGACGATCCCGCGATCATGCTCTACCTCGATCCCGCCAAGAGCAAAGAAGCCTTCACGAATACGGTCGCCCATGAGATGCACCACATCGGGTACGGCCGAAGCTGTCCTTCCAAGGCGTTCAAGGACTGGCTGGAGAAGCAATCCGAGGCCAGGAAGACCGCCTATCTGTGGCTCGGGGCTTTCGGCGAGGGATTCGCGGTTCTGGCGGCCGCGCCAGGGCTTAACGGCTCTCCAGAGGGCACGGCGGCAGCCGACGTCCAGGCCGACTGGGCGCACGGCATGGCGAATCAGCCGGAGCAGTTTCGCGACGTCGAGACCTTCTTTCTCCAGGTATTGGACGGAAAGCTCGATTCTTCGCAGGCCGCCGAGAAGGCTCGGGACTTCTATGGCATCGTCGGCCCCTGGTACACGGTCGGCTACACGATGGCGACGACGATCGAGAAGGTCTACGGGCGCACCAAGCTGATCGCATGCTATCAGGATCCGCGTCTGCTGATCCCGACCTATCAGGCTGCGGCCACGCGGCTGACGCCTTCTCCGCCCCTGTGGTCGCACGAGTTTGTCGATGGTCTGAAGTAGCGGCCGCCAATGGCGAGTCGCGAAATCCGAGGCCCTTCACTTTCGCCAAGACGGATGACGTGGGGTAAACCGCGTCCAGCGTGAAACTTCTCTCCCTCGCACTCCTCGCCTTCGCCGCGGTCCTCGCATCCGCGCAGCAAACCCCGCTTCCCGACATGGACGGGATTCCGTTCGAGCGGTTCTACAAGTATCCGATCCTAAACGGCCGCTCGCCGGCATCCCCCGAGATGTCGCCGGACGGAACGAAGATCGTTTTCGGCTGGAACAAGACCGGCGATCGCAAACTGGACATCTGGGAGATGGACTTTCCTGACGGCAAGCCCCACATGATCGTCAAGTCGGACTCGATCACCGACATGCCGCGCCAGGACGACAGCCGCGACGACCTCGAGAAGAAGGAAGAGAAGCTCTACGACGGCGGCGCGGGCGGATACCAGTGGTCGCCGGACAGCAAGGAAATCCTGTTTTCCTACAAGGGGCGGGTGTGGACGATGGGGCCGGATGGCAGCAACCTGCAGCCCCTGATCGATGCGAACGCGGGCATCTATCAACCCCAGTATTCGCCAGACGGCAAATACCTCGGCTACCTGCAAGGCGGCAACCTCTACCGGATGGACCGGCAAACCGGCCGGATCAGGCAACTCACGTTCGTCTCCAAGCCGAACACGTCGGTCGACGGATACGAGTGGTCACCGGACGGCAAGGAGATCGAGGTCTCGTGGGGAGATTCGAGCAAGACCGGTCACGGGGTCATGATGGACTTCAGCAAGGACCGGGCGACGGTCGTGAACATCTCCCGCGACTGGAACGGCGATCTCAGCAACGACAGCCAAATCGGCGTGATCCCTGCCGACGGCGGCATCATCAAGTTCGTTCCGGATCTGCCCCACAACCTGTGGATCAAGGATATCGAGTGGTCGCCGGACAGCAAATCGCTCGCGGTTGCCTGGATCAAGGACGACTTCCAGGAGTTCACGATCTCCCTCGTCGATCCCGGCAAGGTCAAGAAGAGCGACGTTTATCACGAGAAGGCGCCGAAGAACTACATCCCCGACTGGCGGCCGCTGGTCTGGACTCGCGACTCGAAACACATCGTGTTCGGCACCGATATTCTCGACGGCAAGTTCGGCTTCCGGTCGATCCTGGAGATGGACCCGGACGGCAAGAACCTGAAGAAGCTGTTCGCCCAGAACTACGATTGCGCGTCGCTGATGCGGCCCAAGGATAGCGACCGGCTCATTTTGACGACGCTGTCGCGGTCGCCGCTGAGCACGGAGGTCACGGTGCTCGAACCGGATGGGAGAGTCACCCAGCACGTCGTGATGCCGGACGGGGTTTCGGTGCCGAGCGGATTCGACGACACCTCTTCGCCGCTCGTGAGCTGGGACGGGACGAAGATGGCGACGTTGGCGAGCAACCGCAAGATCAACCCGGAACTCTACGAAGTCGAGCCGGCGATGAAGCGGCTCACCTATAGCCAGCCGCCGGAGTTCTCAAAGATCAAATGGGCGGACTTCAAGGAGATCACGTTCCCGGCAAAGGATGGGATGATCATCCATGGATTGCTCATCACGAAGCCAGGGCTCGATCTAACGAAGAAGCATCCCGCCTTCGTGTCAAACATCTACGCCAATTCCGCGAAAGACCAGTGGGGCGGATACATGGAGAACTACGCGGCGATGCGGCTGGACATGGTGGTGCTGCTCGTCGACTTCCGTGCCTCCTGGGGCTATGGGGGCGAGTTCAGCAGCGGCTACGCGAACCGGATGGGGCTGATCGACTCGGACGAGGCCGCGTCCGCCCACGAGTATCTCGCTTCCCTGCCCTATGTGAACAAGGATCGGATCGGGATCTGGGGCTGGTCGTACGGCGGCTTCCTGACTTTGATGACGATGCTGACGAAGCCGGGCGTCTACGACACCGGCGTCGCGGTCGCGGCGGTGTCGGACTGGAAGAGCTACAACGAGTGGTACACGAGGCGACGGCTCGGGCTGGCCAAGGACGACAAGGACAAGGTGTTCGAGAAGACCTCGCCGATCACCTACGCGGCAGGGCTCCAGGGGAACCTGATGATGATCCACGGCATGCTGGACGATAACGTTCTCTTCCAGGACGACGCGCGGATGGTGCAGCAGTTCATCGATCACGACAAGTTCGTCGACTTGCGCTACTACCCTCGGGACGACCACGGAATCGGGAAGGACACCTCGCGGCCGCACGTCTTTGCGACGATCATGAAGTATCTGTGGGAGAAGCTGAGCCGGCCTTGACCGAAACGGGTGTCTGATGGTCGGATCGGTCTGACTAGAAAGAGACGCGCGATCCAGCAATCCGCCGACTCGGCCCCCCGCCGTCGGGCGTCTATAACGATATGCTTGTCACGCTTGCGCTCGCCGCTTCCATCGCCAGCTTCCCGGGAGGAAGCACCGGAGATTTGGCCGTCAGTGTCGCCAAGGCGACCGGCCGAAACGTCTTCCTCACGCAGGCGGTTGTCCAACCGATCAAGAAGTTCGATTACGAGACCAAGAGCTATAACGATCTCACCTTCGACATTCGGACCCATGCCAACCTGCACTTGGTGACCGGGCAAGATCTGATTCTCGAAGACACGATCCTGCCGCCAATGCGAATGCCGGGGCTCGGCGTCGCTCAGGGACCGCAACCGACGTGGAAGTCCCTCGAAGCCGACAACATTTCGAACGGCGCCGTCACCTTCAGCACGGCCGGCAACGAACGCCTCGACCCGGCGTCCCTGGCCGAAGCGAAGTTCTCCAAGCCGGTCACCGTCAACTGGATGCTCGGGAAGTACGGCGTCGCGGTGAGCGTCTCGAAGCTGCCGGAGAAGACGTTTCTGAGCGATATCGCGCAGAGCGTCGGCGGCAAGCTCGTAGACGACAAGGCCGGCTACCGGCTCGACCTCGATCCTGAGGGCTTCCGGACGCGCGTGCTCAATCTGCTTGGCGCGAAACCGGCGGAAAAGACCAACAATCCAGCTCTGGTCCGCCAAGATGAGGAGCACTACCTACTGCTGGAGTCGGTCATCCGCACGGTCGACGCCGCTTCGTTGGAGAAAGCCTTCCGCGATCCCGGTGCGGCCACCGATTTCAACGCGGACGGCTCCTCCTCGCTTGCCGGCGATATCGCCCAGAGTCTTTCCGCGACCGGTCAAGCGAGACCGCGGGGCAGAGTGCTCGAGGTGAAGACCCAGAACGGACTGGCTTTCCTGGATGCGCGCACTCAACTGGTGGTGACCCTGAAATCGGATTTCACGGGGAGCATCGCGGTGCAAGCGGTCGACGCCCGAGGCCGCCCGAAGACCTTCGAGTTGCCCTTCTCGCCCTAGGCCGGACTACTGGCGACGAAGGCGGAGACCCGCGGGCTGCAGAATCGGCGAGACGCCGAAACCACCTTCCTAGGAAGGCGTGTCTTTGCATGTTGCCTCCCAATAATCTTAGGCAAACTTCTCCCGCCCCCAACCGCGTCTTTCCCCGAACCCAAGAACGCCGGACTCCAAGCATCTCCAGCGTCCGCACCAGAGGCTGTCATTTGAGATTTGAGATTTGAAAGGGGAAGATGTGGGGAGCGGGCGGGCGCGGATCACGATGCAAGCCCGGCGAGCAGGAAAGCCGAAAAGTGATCGGCAGCCTTGCGTGCAGACGCTGGACATGCGATCTGTCACGCGTTCTTGGGTTTGAGGAAGAACGGCTTACCACCCCTTGTTCCAAATTGCGATCGGCGACTGAGAGAGGGTCCGAGCGGTTGCCCCTGACGGCTTTCCTCACTATCGAAGGCGACCCCATGCAAAGCTGGAGGCTTTTGCGCGGAGTCCCTCGGGAAGGCGCCGAACCCGGTGCCGAGAGACCTTCAGTCGCCGCTCAATCCAAAGGTCGAGATCCTCAGGCTCCGCCCGAGCGGGGGCTGAAAGCCCCCGGCACGGAGGTAACGATCTCTCGGAGACTCCACGCAACGGCCGCCCTCGGTTTACTCCGAAAGGGCGTCCTCGGCATCGACGTCCGGCTCGATCTCCGGCTCCGCGGCAACCTCCGGCTCAGGTGCGACGGCCGCTACCTTCTTGCTCGATCGCTTCTTGGGGGTCGCGGAGCCCATTTCAACGCCGACGGCGCCTTCCGTGAATGCACACTTGATCCGGATTCGGCGACTCATCTCCTGGCCGGCGATGGTGGACCAGTTAGCGCGGTCGAGGGCCCATTGCCAGCCGATGTCGGTTCCCGAATAGACGAACTCGACCCCCTTTTGGAGAGCCTCGCTGAGGACCGCCTTGAGATCGTTGCGCTCCACGAGCAGCTTCTCCCCGTCGGCCAGGTTCGGCGCGAGCCCGACGTTGACGTTGACGGGTTCCTCATCCGCGGTCGACTTCGCGCCCCGCTTCGGGGTCGAGGTGTCGATCCCCTCCTGCACAAGCTGGAGTTGAGGGACCATCGCCTTCGTCAGAGTCTCGAAGTCCTCGGGCCAGTGATAGTGCTGATCCTCATAGATGGCCAAGGCATGGCGGCCGGTGAGGGTGAGGGCGGAGGCCAGGAGAGCCGCGTCCGCGGGTTTGAGCTTCGGATACGTTTTCTTGACCTGATCGAGGGCGCTTTCAAGCTTCGTAAGCTGACACGTAATCAATGCGAGTGGACTCCTATCGGCGCTTCGGCTGAGAATTCTCTAAAACGGCGTCTTAGCCCGACCTTCTCGGCGATGCCGCACCGCCCCCTTCCGGGGATGCGCCATAATAGGCAAGTTTACCCGTTCGGGTGGAGGTCATCGTCTTGAAGTTCAACAACCTGGCACTGGTCGCGATCGCCGTACTCACCGTCGTTGGCTGCGGCTGTGGAGGGACGACCCAGCAATCGAATGACCTGAACACGCCGACCCAGCCGGGAGGCGCGGGACGGGACCAGACTCCGCCGAAGGTCGGCCATCACGTCAAGGTCGGCATCGTCTTCGACAAGGGAGGCAAGGGAGACAAGTCGTTCAACGACAGCGCGTACAACGGCAAAGTGCTCGCCGAGAAGGACCTCGACGTCGATATCAAGACGGCGGACAGTCCTCAGCAGAAGGACTACGAGACGAACCTTGCCGGCTTCGCCGATCAAGGGAAGGACCTCGTTATTGCGGTCGGCAACGACCAGGACAAGGCGGTCGCGGCGGTCGCTCCGAAGTATCCGAACGTGAAGTTCGCGATCGTGGACGCGGTCGTAGATCAGCCCAATGTCCGAAGCATCACCTTCTCGGAAGAGCAAGGCAGCTACTTAGCCGGCTACGTCGCGGGTCTGACGACGAAGACGGGAAAGATCGGGTTCGTCGGCGGGATGGAGATTCCGCTGATCAAGAAGTTCGAATGCGGCTACGACGCGGGCGCGAGAACTGCGAATCCGAAGGTCGAGATTCTCCCGGCGAAGTATACGGATAGCTGGGACGACATCGACAAAGGCAAGGCGGCGGCGGACGTGCTTTTCAACAGCGGCGCGGACATCGTCTATCACGCCTCCGGCCGTTGCGGAATCGGCGTCATCAGGTCTGCCCAGGAACACGCGAAGCTTGCGATCGGAGTGGATAGCGACCAGGACGACGTCGCCAAGGGCTTCGTGCTAACCAGCATGATCAAGCACGTCGACAATGCCGTCTATCAGACGATCAAGGACGTTGCGACGGACAAGTTCACGCCTGGGCAGAAGGTTTATGACCTCAAATCGGGAGGCGTCGGACTCAGCGACATGAAGTACACGAAGAAGCTGCTTCCTAAAGACGCGATGACGATGCTGAACAAGCAAGCCGACCTGATCAAGAGCGGGAAGATCAATGTCCCGGCGACGCCTGATCAACTGACCGCGTATCTTGCGGCTCTGAATTCCGCGAGCGCGACTCCGGCGAAGCCGACGAAGTAGGGCGTCCGCCGTAGCGGGGTGAGATCCACGATCTCACCTCAGCGGATCGATCACGTGCCTTCTTTGCATGCGCCGGCCGACTCTCCCGGGCTTTCGCTTCGCTCGGCGGATTTGGCGGGCGCCGACGACGACGCGTAGTCGTTGATGTGGAAGCCGGCGCCCTTGAACATCACGCCAACGGGCTGAATCAGGCGCTTCACCGTGCCCTTCGAGCCGCACCGGCAAACATCGAGAGGACTTTCGGTGATCCTCTGCTCAACTTCGAAGACTTCGCTGCAGTGGCTGCATTCGTATACGTAGGTCGGCATAGTCGCGTGAATTGTGGGTAGCTTGAGAGGCAAGCCCTGTCGCACCAAGAATGTACTACGCCGCATCCGCCGGATCGGTGCTGCGGCCGGCAAGCTCGCTTGGGGCGCGTTGCTCATGACCGAGTCATGAAGACCACGGACGAGACGCTCGTGTCACTTTAACCAGCGCCCCATGTTCAACCAGACCTTCCAGATCGGAGACCTCGGAACCATTTTGTTCCTCGTCTTTCTGGAAGCGCTCTTATCGGCAGACAATGCCTTGGTGCTGGCGCTTCTCGCTCGCCATCTCGATCGCGACCATCAGAAGAAGGCGCTGATCTATGGGATGGGAGGGGCGTTCGTGCTTCGTACGGCGGCGATTCTCCTTGCCGCAACGATCATCGGCTTCTGGTGGCTGCAGCTAATCGGAGCCGGTTATCTCCTGTTTCTTCCGGCCAAGCACTTCGCCGATGCGAGAAGGCCGCAGCGCGAGCGGAAGCGTCGTGAATTGGGCTTCTGGACGACGGTCGCTTACCTGAACGTCGTCGACACCGCCTTCGCGCTCGACAGCGTGATCGTCGCGATCGCGGTCGTCGACACGGTCCGCAACCCGGAGAAGATCTGGGTTGTGATCGCCGGCGCGATCATCGGAATCGTGCTTCTGCGCTTCGCCGCCAACGGCTTCATACAACTCCTCGATCGCTTTCCCAGGCTCGAACATGTCGCCTATCTGTTGGTCGCCTGGGCCGGAGTGAAGCTGCTCTTCATCGCGTGGCATTCGTTCGAGAACCGGTACGACCTGATTCCCGGGCAGATTCCGGAGATCCCCCCGCTCGTGTTCTGGGGAGGGATGGCTTTGATCGCCGGAATCGGCTCCTATCTCGCCAGCAGGCGAAGATCTTCCTAGAGGAGGGTGTCTCTTCGCATGTTGCCTCCTTACCGTGTTGGGCAACCCCAACCCAACCGCCGTCTTTCCCCGAACCCAAGCACGCCGGTCTCCAAGCATCTCCAGCGTCTGAATCGAAAGTGCTCCGCAGCGTTGCGTGCAGACGCTGGAGATGCGGTCAGTCACTCGTTCTTGGGTTTGGACCACCCCCGGTTCGAGATTGCTCGTGACGAACAAGAGCGAGCTTCTGAGGTTTTGCCTCTGAAGCTGTTCCCAATCATCGAAGGCAACTCAATGCAAAGCAACGGCCTCCCAGCCCGGCGTCGTGCGGTTCGCGGGACGCCGAGACCACTCTTGCGCGGTATTCTTTTAGCCTAATCGCATGTCGAAGAAGCTGAAGATAGGAATCATCGGAACCGGCGGAATCTCCCACGTGCATCTGAAGGGCTACGCGTCGGTGCCCGAGAAGTGCGAGGTCGTCGCGTTTTGCGACATCAAACCCGACGTCCTCAAGGCCGTATCCGAGAAATATGGGCCGGGCAAGACATTCCTCGACTATCGCGACTTGCTTCGGGAGAAGGACATCGACGCGGTCAGCGTCTGCACACCCAACAACTGCCACATGCAGCTCACGGTCGACGCGCTGAACGCGGGAAAGCACGTCCTGTGCGAGAAGCCGATGGGCATGAACGCGGCCGAGTGCAAACGCATGTGCGCGGCCGCGAAGAAGAATCGGAAGAACCTTCAGATCGGGCTCCAGACGCGCTTCTCGCCCGCCGGACGTTTTATGTCGGCTTACATCGAGGGCGGCGGGATGGGCGACGTCTATTACGCGCGGGCCCAGGCGCTCCGGCGGCGAGGGGTGCCCGGCTGGGGTGTCTTCATCGACAAGGTGCAGCAGGGCGGCGGGCCGCTGATCGACATCGGGGTTCACATCCTTGATTTCACGCTGTTTCTCATGGGCTATCCCAAGCCGGTGAGTGCAAGCGGAAAGACCTGGGACACCCTTGGGAAAGATCCGGATCTCTGGAACGGGATGGGAGACTACGACCGCGGCAAGTTCACGGTCGAGGACTTCGCGGTCGGATTGATCAAGTTCGCGAACGGTGCGACGGTCACCCTCGAAAGCTCGTTCATGGGAAACATGGGCGGCAATCCCTTCCAGACGCAGCTTTACGGCACGAAGGCGGGGGCGATCGTCAAGCCGTACGACTCCGACCCGATCGAGATCTTCACGG
>DATJYD010000514.1:0-3705 GCA_035499755.1 Fimbriimonadaceae bacterium | reverse complement strand
TGAGGAAATGCGTCGCACGGCGACGCTCGTCGACAAGGGGTGGTCCACGCACGAAAAGTACGACCAGCGCAAGCAGGAGCTGAAGAGCTCGGCCGCGGCTCTCAATGCGGCCCAGTCGAAGGTCGACGAAGCCCGCGCGTCTGTTAAGACCGCTGACGCCAGGGTCGCGGAGCTGCAGGCGGTGGTCGACGATTCGACGGTCCGCTCGCCCGTCCGAGGCCGGGTGCAGTATCGCCTGGTCGAGCCGGGGGCGGTGCTTCCTCCGGGCGGCAAGATCGCGACCGTGATCGATCTCGCGGACGTCTATACGACCGTGTTCCTCCCTGGTCCGCAGGCCGGGCGGCTCAAGATCGGCGACGACGCGCGCGTGGTGGTGGACGCGTACCCAAACTATGTTTTTCCCGCGACGGTCTCGTTCGTGGCGCCCGAATCGCAATTCACCCCCAAGACGGTCGAGGTCCAGTCCGAACGCGAGCAGCTTTACTTTCGCGTCAAGCTGCAGGCGCCTCTCCAGTTGCTCAAGGGCATCGAGGACCAAGTCAAGGCGGGCTTGCGCGGCGTGGGCTATGTGAGGACCGATCCTGCCGTCCAGTGGCCTCCCAGGCTGGCGGTGAGTTTGCCGCCCACGGATCAGGCCACCCAATAGGGTGAGGCAACGATGACCGCGCTCGTCGAGGCGGAAAGCCGGCAACAGGCCGCGTCCGTCACCGCCTCGCTCAAAGGCGTCACGCATCGCTACGGCAAGACGCTCGCGCTCGACAACGTGACGATCGAGATTCCAGCGGGCCGCATGACCGGACTGATCGGCCCGGACGGCGTCGGCAAATCAACCCTGCTCGGGCTCATCGCGGGCGTGCGCAAGATCCAGACCGGCGAAGTTCGGGCGCTCGGCGGGGACCTCAAGGACGAGAGGTTCCGGCAAGACGCCTTCGCGCGCATCGCCTACATGCCGCAGGGCCTCGGGCGCAATCTCTACCCCACACTCAGCGTGTTCGAGAATATGGACTTCATCGGCCGGCTGTTTGGCCAGGGGGAGGCCGAGCGGAAAGCGCGCATCGACGATTTGACCCGCTCGACCGCCCTCGACCCGTTCCTCGAGCGGCCCGCCGGCAAGCTCTCGGGCGGCATGAAGCAGAAGCTGTCGCTCTGCTGCTCGCTCATCCACGATCCCGATCTCCTCATCCTGGACGAGCCGACGACCGGCGTCGATCCGCTGTCGCGGCGGCAGTTCTGGGAGCTGATCGACCGCATCCGAGCCCGCCGGCCGCAGATGAGCGTGGTGGTCGCGACCGCCTACATGGACGAAGCCGAGCAGTACGCCTGGCTCGCGGCCATGGACGGCGGCCACGTGATCGCCACCGGCTCGCCGGCCGAGGTCAAGAATAAAGTCGGCGCCAAAGACCTCGAGTCGGCCTTCATCGCGCTCCTGCCCGAGGAAAAGCGCAGAGGCCACAAGGCGATCGAGATCCCGCCGTTGAAACATGAGGGGGGCACCCCCGCGATCGAAGCCGACAAGCTCACCAAGAGCTTCGGCGCCTTCACCGCGGTCGATCATGTGAGCTTCCGCATTGAGAAGGGCGAGATCTTCGGATTTCTCGGCTCGAATGGCTGCGGCAAGTCCACCACCATGAAGATGCTGACCGGCCTTCTGCCGCCCACTTCGGGCACAGCCAAGCTGTTCGGCGAGTCCGTCAGCGGCGAAGAAGACATGGAGATGCGCCGGCGCGTCGGCTACATGAGTCAAGCCTTCTCGCTCTATGGCGAGCTCTCGGTTCGGAAGAATCTCGAACTCCACGCAAAACTGTTCGATCTCCCCGTTGAGACCCGCGGCAAGCGCGTCGACGAGATGCTCGACCGGTTTGGACTTCGTGAGGTGGCCGACGTCGAGCCGGAAAGCCTTCCGCTCGGCATCCGTCAGCGCCTGCAATTGGCGGTCGCCGTCCAGCATAGCCCCCAAATGCTAATTCTGGACGAGCCAACCTCGGGCGTCGATCCGGTCGCCCGCGACCAGTTCTGGGAATTTTTGATCGCTCTTTCACGCAACGACGGGGTGACGATCTTTCTTTCGACGCACTTCATGAACGAGGCGCTGCGCTGCGACCGCATCTCGCTCATGAACGCCGGCAAGGTCCTCGCCATGGGTCAGCCTCCGGAGCTGATTGAGGCTCGGCACGCCAAGTCGCTCGAGGAAGCGTTCATCGGCTTTCTCGAGGATGCGGTCGGCGCCGCCGGAAAGGGGGAGAAGAAACCCGAACCGGAAGCCACCGCGCAGGCGAAGTCCTTCGGGCCGCCCAGGACAGGCGAGAGCGGCTTCAGCATTCCCCGCCTCTGGGCTTACGCACGCCGGGAAGCGGTCGAGATTATGCGCGATCCGGTCCGGATCGCCTTTGCACTGCTCAATCCGATCATCCTGATGTTCGCGATCGGCTACGGCATCTCGTTCGACGTCGAGCACATTCGCTGGGCCGTCTTCGATCAGGACCGTTCGCTCGAAAGCCGGCAGTTTCTGGACAGCTTTGAGAACCCGAAATACTTCGATCGCAAGCCGAACCTTGCGGCTGCAGATCAGATCGTTTCTGGGTTGCGCAGCGGCCGGCTCGTGTTCGCCGTTGAGGTTCCGACCAACTTCGGCCACGACCTCATCACCCAGCAGACGCCGGAGGTCGGCGCCTGGATCAGCGGCGACATGCCGTTTCGGGGCGAGACGGCCCGCACCTATCTGGGGGGCGTGCTGCAGAGCTATCTGGCGGATTTGTCCGCGCGCCTCACCGGCAAACCTTCATCGTTCTCGCTCATCAATGTCGAGCGGCGCTACCGCTACAACCAGTCGTTCAAGAGCATCTATTCGGAGGTGCCGAGCACCCTCATGGTGATGCTGATCCTCATCCCCGCGATCATGACGGCTCTCGGGGTCGTACGTGAGGTGGAGACCGGTTCGATCGCCAACTTCCGCTCGACTCCGATAACGCGCCTTGAATTCCTGCTCGGCAAGCAGCTTCCTTACGTCCTGATCGGCGTCTCCAGCTTCGCCACCCTCGTCCTGCTGGCGATTTTCGTGTTCGGCGTTCCGGTCACGGGTTCCTGGGGCGCGCTCATCGCCGGCGGCTTGCTCTGCGTGTGCGCGGCGACGGGGTTCGGTCTTCTGGTTTCGACCATCGTTCGCACGCAGGTGGCGGCGGTGTTCGGGACGACCTGCCTCGCCCTCATTCCGACCGTCAGCTTCTCCGGGCTGCTCGTTCCGGTCTCCTCTCTGACGGGCGCTGGACGCGCGATCGGCCTCGCTTTTCCTTCGTCGTGGTTCCAGCAAATCAGCATCGGCGCCTTCACCAAAGGACTCGGCTTCGCCGAGCTCTGGCCCAACTACGTGGCGCTTGCGGGCTTCACCATCCTCTTCATCGGCGCTGCGGCGCTCATTCTGCGCAAACAGGAGGCGTGAGTGCTCAGGAAGCTGCTCCACATCCTTGCGCTTGGCTTGAAAGAGCTGAACAGCATCCGCGCGGACCCGATCCTCTTGGCGCTAACCGCGTACACTTTCAGCTACGCCGTCTATGCCGTGGCGAGTGGGGCCAAGGTCGAAGTCGATCATGTCTCGACCGCTATCGTCGACGAGGATCATTCCGAGCTTTCGCATCTGATCCAACAAGCCATCCTGCCTCCCTGGTTCAAGCCGCCGGTCGAAATCCCGGCGACGCAAATCGGTCCGTC
>DATJYD010000513.1:0-2272 GCA_035499755.1 Fimbriimonadaceae bacterium | reverse complement strand
GCTGAAGCTGCCTTCCTCGGACAAGCATGTTCGGGAAGCGCTCGCGTTGCTCGCCAAGAACCAGCATGCGGATGGTTGGGGCTGGTGGGACAAGGCGCCCTCCGATCCCGTCATCACGGCTCGAGTGCTCTGGGCACTCGGTGTTGCGCGCCGGGCCGGGATCGTGGTCTATCAGAACATGCTCGCCACCGGCCAGTACGAAGCGGTCGATCAATACAACCGCACGAATCTGTGGGAGTTTCGTGCCCTGCTTGCGGCCTCTCTGACGATCAGCGGCGCCGACAAGGCTCGCGACCGCATCGACGAGGTGATCGAGAGGGGCCAGAAGATGTCACCCTACGCGAAGCTGCGGATGGCGGAGGCGATGGCGGTCGCCGGCAGCCCTTCCGGGGCGAAGGACCTTGCCGAGGATGCTCTCAAAGATGTGTCCGACGGCCCTGATTCGGCGTTTCTGCCGGAGGGCGATGGCATCGGATGGACGGCGAGCAACGTCGAGGCGACGGCTCAGGCGCTCGCCACATGCTACGCGCTCGGGATTCATGAGGATCTCCAGCCGAAGCTTGCCCGATGGCTCATCATGCCCGACAACGACTACTGGCGCTCGGATGACGAAGAGGCCGCCGAGGCCGGCGCGCTCGCCGGGTATTCGGCAGATCATCCCGACCCTTCTCAGGTTGGCGAAGTTGAGATCGACGTTAACGGAACGGTCGTGAATTCGACGCTGGCCAAGATCGGCGACATCCAACTCGCGACGATTCCCGAGAAGCTCCTCAAGAACGGCGACAACAAGCTCGTGCTGAGACGAGCGGGCGACGGCGAAGCTTTCTTCAGCATCGACGCGGCTGTGTACCGTCCGGAGCTTGGCGAGACCGTTCACGGGGTTCGCGTGCTGAGACGGTTCGAGGTCAAGAACGGGGCCGGGATCTGGGTCGAACTGAACCGCAAGGTCGAGCCGGGTGAGCCGGTTCGCTGCACGGTCATCGCCTGGGGCGACGACGTGCCCGACGCGATGAGAATCGTCGAGCCCACGCCGGCCGGCTTCGAGTTCATCGACGGCGAGGACGCCCAGTGGAGCGATGAAGAGGTGCGAGACGCGGCCGTCGTTCACTATCTGGTGAACCAAGGCGCGCCCCAAGTCTTCCGGTACTACCTCCGGGCGGAGGCCGAGGGCACGCTCACCGCCCTACCCGCGACCGCGGAGTACATCCGCCGGCCCTCGGATCGCGGGCAGTCGAACGCGGATGTGCTAGAGGTGAAGGTCAAGCCGTGATCGCGGTCTTTGCGTTGGCATGCCTGTCAGTCTGTCCGACGCATCTTCCCGGTACGGGGAGGATGCTTCCGGCAGCGCTCTGTCTCAACCGAGGGACTCGGGGGAGCCCTGTGACGGAGCCCATCCCGGCGGTCACCTCCATCACCCTCTCATCCTCTCAATCCCGCATGACCACGCCCCCCGATCCTCCCGTGGTGGGCGACACGATCCAGCCGTTCACAATCGAGACGAGAGATGGGCATCCGTTCTCATGGCGCGCGAAGCGCGCGACCGTGATTTGCTTTTGCGCTTCTTGGTGCGACACATGGAAGGATCAATTGCCTCGGGTGAAGGAAGTTCAGGACGAGTTGTCGGGGCTGCCGATCGACTTCCTGACCGTGTCCGTGGACGGCCGCTGGAGCGAGCGGGGAAAGAGCGCGGCGGTCGGGACGAGCCTCGCCGATCCCGGCAACCGCTGGTGCTCGTCGGTCGGGATCGACCGGATTCCCTACACCCTGCTTCTGGACTCCAAGGGCGTGGTGAAATGGGCGAACTACGGTGTCGTCCGAAGCCAGGACCTCGCCTCGGCAGCGCGGGAATGCCTCAACGGAGACCGCTCGTCGGGCGTCGTCTATCTCACCTTCGACGACTTTCCGGCCCTCAAGGGAAACCAGCAATTGCTCGACGTCCTCCGCGCGGAGAAAGTGCCGGCGACGTTCTTCTGCATCTGCTCCCGGCTCGACGAGGACAAGGACGTGATCGAGCGCGCGGTCCGAGAGGGGCACGAACTGGAGATCCACGCCTGGATTCATGAGGAGTTGCAGACCGACCTTCCGCGGTGTAGGGAAGCGCTCCGGCGTTACGGCGGAGACGGCAGCATCTTCCGGCCGCACGGCTCTGAGTATTTACTCGATACGCAGACGATGCGGCGCATCGACATGCCGGTGGACGATCCTTACGATTTCCAACGTCCCGGCAAAAAGGAGCTGCTGCGCCGGATCTGCGGTCAAGCCGGGCCGGGCT
>DATJYD010000512.1:0-5234 GCA_035499755.1 Fimbriimonadaceae bacterium | reverse complement strand
CCTTGCCTGCATCCTCGCCTACGAGTCCCCGTTCGGTATGTGGATGATGAACGGCAAGCCTTTCATCCCGGATGCCGGCGAGGGTCTCACACCGGCTCTCCAGAATTACTGGGTCACGATTCATCCGCCTACCATCTTCATGGGCTTCGGCGCCCTGACCGTCCTCGCCGCCTATGCGATGTCGGCGATGTTGACGAACAAGCCGTTGGAATGGGTCAAGATGGTCCGGCCGTGGGCTCTCCTGGCCATGACCCTCACGGGAGTCGGGCTCTGCATGGGCGGCTTCTGGGCCTACGAGACGCTGGGCTGGGGCGGATTCTGGGCTTGGGACCCGGTCGAGAACGTCAGCTTCGTTCCCTGGATCACGAGCGCGGCATTCGTCCACGGGATCATGGTGCAGATCACGAAGAAGCACTGGATTCCGACCAATCTGCTCCTCGGGGGCGGGCCGTTCCTGCTCTTCGTCTATGGTACGTTCCTGACCCGCTCGGGTGTGCTGAACGATACGAGCGTCCACAGCTTCGCGAACATGGACCACAGCGCTCTGTGGCTGCTGCTCGGATTCATGTTCCTCTCCATCCTTGCCTTCCTCGGCGTCTGGTTCTGGCGCCTGCCCGCTTACCGAAAGCTGAACGCCGTCGACGCCAAGCCGGTGCAGGGACTCCACCGGGAAGGCCTCTACCGACTCGGAGCCTGGCTGATGGCCGGGCTCGGCGCGGGCGCGGCGATCGGCATGAGCTGGCCGATGTTCATGGCCCTGGCCGGTCAGAAGCCGAAAGTCGTGGAGGCGAGCCTTTACCACCACACCCTTTCCTGGCTCTACATACCCCTCATGATCGCGATGGGAATCGGCCCCCTCGTCGCTTGGCGCGGCATGGGTGCCAAGGAGTTTCTCAACCGGCTCTTCGGCGTGATCTGCGTGAGCGTGCTCGTGGTCGGCTTTACGATGATGGTAGCCGGCTGGTCGCCCTGGATTCGATCTCTGGACCCTTCCGCGAGGGTTCCGTTCTTCCACTTCGGCGGGATTGACATCAGAGTCGGGCCTAAGAGGGTTCCGTTCATCCACTTCGGCGGAATCGACATTGGAGTCGGGCTCAAGTGGTGGGTGCTGTTTCTGTGCGGCCTGTCGGTATTCGTCGCCGTCGCCAATATCTGGCGCATCACCGAACTGATCAAACGGTCGACGATGTCGGCCGCGGCCTTCCTCGCCCATGTCGGAGTGGCCACCCTGATGGCGGGCCTTATCATCTCCGAGGGCTTCGAGCAAAAGACCGACCTCCAGGTCTCGGAGGGCCAGCACGCCGTGGGCCTCGGCTATTTCGTGAGCTACAAGGGGATGACGAGCGACACGACGGACCGCGACAACAAGGTGCTGTTCGACGTCGACAACGGCCACGACCGCTTTACCGCCTCACCCGGTCTCTATTACATCGAAGGGCAGGACGGGCAGCAACAGGCGATGGTCTGGCCGCACATCCAGACACACCCGTTCTACGATATCTACATGGCTCTCCAGCCGCCGACTCAGAATATCGGCGTGGAGCAGCAGCTTCAGCCGGGCCAATCAATGAGCGTCGAAGGCTTGACCATCACTTACGAGAAAATGACCCGCCAGGGAACGCCGGGGCAGCCCGGCGCCAAGTGGGGCGCGCTCCTGAAGGTCTCCAACGGGATGCAGTCGATCGAGGTCAATCCAAAGATCGTCGTCGGAGGCGGCGACGAGCCGGCTCAGATCGACGACAACCGGCAGATCGAGATGACGGCGATGCGGGCGGGTGCGAATGCCGTCAGCCTTCAATTGGAGAGCCTCAAGCCGATCTACACGATCACCATGTTCTTCAAGCCGATGACGATCCTGGTCTGGGGCGGAACGGGGATTATGGCCTTCGCCGGCCTTCTGAGCGCCTTCTATCGCCGAGTCCGTCCCGTGACCGCAGCTGCGCCGGTGGAGACGAAGGCCCAGAAGGGTTCAGTTAAGCCGAAAGCTTCGAAGAAGCCGGTTCCCGTTATGGCGAATCGCCGGTAAGCCCGTGATTCGCTCGCTCTCTCGCCCCCGTTCCCGTGCCGGGGACCGCGTCCTACCGGCCCTCCTCGCTCTTCGTCCATTGGAGCGTTCTCGGTGCGCCGCCGACGATCTTCAACGAATACCGCTCGTAGCCATCGAACTCCTGAAGGCCGGCCAACGAGGCCGTCCAAGGGCTCTCCTTCACCAGACGGACCTCGCGATGATCGGCGAGGGTCCACTGCGCTTCTTGCCGTACGTAGGCGCGAGCCTCGGCGATGGTCGTGATCTGGCGGGGCAATGGAATCTTCGAGAGCTTTCTGTTCTCGCTCTTGACAAAGCCCCGGCGCTGGCTGTTCGTCAACCAAACCCAGCCAAACCGGCCGGACTCCGAGGCGGATCCGTAGGCCCAAAAGCTCCCCGCGAGGACGGCGGCCGCCGCCGCGAGCGCCGGCCTGTGCCATCGCCCAAGGGGCCGGAGAATCGCTAGGGCGACAAGAAAGCCCGGCAGCCAGCCCTGGTAGAGCGGGTAGGAAGAATCGAAGTCGAGATGGGGATACGCCGCCGCTGGGAACACGGCAAGAAGCGCCGAGAACGGGACCAGCCTCCAATCCCGTGCCCGGATCGCCCAGACCACGGAGATCGGGAGGCAGGCGATGCCCGCCAGTGAGATCCCGATTAGAGCTATCAAGGCAAACATGCTAAACGCGATCCAGATGTCCAATCCCGCCGGGGCCGCTCTCCCAGCCCACGTCCGGAGGCATGCAGCGAGGGATGCCCACGCTTGGCCGGTTTGACGGAAAGAGTGCGACATCCCTGAGGAAGTAGGCATAGGCGGCTCGGTCTGTGACCCCGATCGTCACCCCTCCTCCATCTTCCAGCCGAACTCGCAACCGAAGCCAGACACCTCTCTTGCGCCCATCCTACCACCCACCGTGGGTTCTGAATCCCTCCGCGCTAGTTCCTCCCATGCTCCGCCGGATCGCGAGGCGTCCGCGTCGTTAGCGAGCGAAAGCAAACACCGCGGAAGAAGCCGTTCAACTCAGGCGACATCGGATTGCGCCGGCCTCCGCATCAGAGTGACGCGGTAAGCGACGGTACCGAGCATGGCCATAAGCAGCCAGAGGCCGCCGAGAGCGATGCCCGCGACCTCGAAATCCACCGTCTCTCCCGGGGCCGCGTCGAATTCGAGAGACTTCGTGCTGAGCCGGTTCGTCGCGGTGAGCCGGTGATGGCCGGGAGAGATCGCGACGGTTAGGTCCTGGCCGAACTGAAGGTTGCCGACGAATTCCGAATCGACGAGGATCTCGATGCCGCGGAACTTCAAATCTCTCTCGGATGCGCGGGAGATCCTCACCGTGGCCTGGCTCATAGCCACTCGTTCTACCCCGGGGTGAGCGTCCCAACTCCAGCCCTGGGGCCTTCAGACTCGGAAGCTGCACGGGACCCGCCGTCGAGGCTTCTCCGAGTTCCGCGCAACCGCCTCGACAGCGCGCGAGAGGCGGGTCCGAGCCCCGCGCAATCTGTGCTGTCAAGGCATGACAAAGCCCGCGTTCCCGCCCTGGCGCCGAACGTTTCCCGAGAGGGAGGGTAGGGCGAACGGCCCAGGATTCAAGCGAGAGCCGATGCGGGTTGCCCCGAGGCCTCCGGACCCGGCATAATCACACTCACATGATTCCGATGCTCCCCATCGCTTAGCGCGCGGCTAGGCGGCCCAGACCTTGATCGTCCCGCGCCCACAACGCGCCACGACATCGCTTAAGGAGCATCTCTTGTCCCCTCTTCGAATCCCCGCATTCCGCCATCTCTGGCTCGGCCAGGCCATCTCACAGCTCGGCGACTCCTTCTATTTCGTGATCTTCGCGTTCATGACCCTGAAGATCACGGGATCGCCGGCGATGGTCGGAATCGTCAGCGCCCTCGAGACGCTTCCGTATCTGCTGCTGAGCGCCTATGGCGGGGTGGTCGCCGATCGCATCGACCGACGCCGGATCATGCTCTGGTCCGATTGCAGCAGCGCGGGATTGCTCCTGCTCTTTTCCGGAGTCGTCTATGCGCATGCGGGCATGCCGCCGGTCTGGACCCTGATGGTCACCGCATTCAGCCTTTCCGTAGTCCGGGTGTTCTTCATGCCGGCCAAGGGCGCGGCGATCCCGGCGTTGGTGCCCAACGAGCTCATGCTGAAGGCGAACTCGATCAATGCGACGACCCAGACCGTCGCTCCCCTGATCAGCCTCAGCCTCTCCGCGAGCGTGCTCGCGGTCCTCTACGGGATCTCCCCGACCTGGTTCTTCCTGAGCGCGGTGCTCCTCAACATGCTGTCCTTCGTCGGATCGGCGATTTACGTGGCGAAGTTGCCCCCGATTCCGCCGAACCGGGACGCCATCCACGAGGTCCACCCGTTGAAGGATCTGCGGGACGGGATCGTCTTCGTGCGGGGGAGGCACGAACTTTGGGTGATCCTGGTTCTCCAGCTTCTCCTGAACTTGATGATCAGCCCCTTCTTCGTGGTCTATCTCGCGGCCAATAAGGCATGGTTCCAGAACCTGCCCCAAAACCTCGCGTGGCTCGAGTTCTCCTTCTTCCTCGGGATGATGATCGGCAACGTCGGGGTCGGCAGGTTGAAGATCGAGCGCCCCGGACTCGCGTTCGTCTGGAGCGTCATCGTGGTCGGCCTGGCGGTCTTCATGATGGGATTCACCCCGAGCTTCTGGTTCTTCGTTTGCTGGAACATGTTGGCGGGCATCGCCATCCCGTTCGGCGGAATTCCGGTCATGACCTATATGCAGATCACGGTTCCTGACGAATATCGTGGGCGCGTGAACAGCGCGATGACGATGGTGTCGATGGGGGTCCAGCCGGTCGGCCTTTCGCTCGGCGGTCTCCTCGTCCAGTTTATTGGGATCGTGGGCGGATTCGTGACGATGGGCGCGGGCATGTCCGCCGCCGGCGCCCTCGGCTTCCTCGACGTCCCGTTTCGCCGGATGCGTCTGCCGGGGGCACAGGGTGAGCCCGGAGGGATCGAGGCCGTCGTCGCGGCCGTCGCTGCCGAGTGAGGAGAGAGGGAAGACGGGGGACCCTCTGAGCTAGCCCGCACTATTGACGAACGGCGCTGCCCCGCCACGCCCCGTGGGGCGTGGCGAGTTCGTGGCCGATTATTCGGACTAAGCTCGCCTCTTTCCAAGCTGCTGGGCCTCTCGGCTAGGCTGGGGATCGGTCCATCTTCCATACT
>DATJYD010000511.1:0-2478 GCA_035499755.1 Fimbriimonadaceae bacterium | reverse complement strand
CTCAACGCTCAAAGAAATTTCAGCGGCTTGTGGTTCCAAGCGGATTTAATAACGTCCGCGGCATGTACGAAGCGTTATTGCGAATTACCGACTTTATTTCTGGTATGACCGACCGTTACGCGCTCGCCGTGTACAGAAATCTGAAGGGAATAAGCCTGCAGAGCCAGGTCACGTCCCGGGTAGTGGTGTAGCTCGGCGCTGGGGAGCCGCTCGCGAGCGCGCCCTTATGTAGCGCCGTAGCGAGCGAGCGGCTTCGCGGCGGTCATCGTCGATCTCCGGTATTAGGTCGGGTTGGCAAACCCACGACCTGAACCGAGGACCGATCGATGACCGACGACATGATGACCCTGCGCGCACTGATAGAGAAGGCCCCCGACGCCGACCTTCTGCGCGAGATGATCGGCTTTGCCGCCCATCGCCTGATGGAGCTGGAGGTGCAAGGGCTGACCGGCGCCGGCTGGGGCGAGAAAGCCGCCGAGCGGCTCGTCCGACGCAACGGCTACCGCGACCGTAGCTGGGAGACGCGGGCCGGAACGGTGGAACTGCGCATCCCGAAGCTGAGGAAGGGCTCCTACTTCCCTTGCTTCCTCGAGCCGCGCCGGGTAGCCGAGAAGGCGCTCACGGCGGTGATCCAGGAGGCCTACATCGAGGGCGTCTCGATGCGCTCCGTCGACGACCTGGTCAAGGCGCTCGGCATGAGCGGCATTTCCAAGAGCCAAGTCTCGCGTCTGTGCGAAGAGATCGACGGCAAGGTCAAGGCCTTCCTCGACCGGCCTCTTGAAGGCGATTGGCCCTATCTGTGGATCGACGCCACCTACGTGAAGGCTCGTCGTCAGGACGGCCGTGTCGTCTCCGTCGCCGTCATCATTGCCGTCGGCGTGAACGCGGACGGCCGGCGCGAGGTTCTGGGGATGGATATCGGCCCGTCGGAGGCCGAGATCTTCTGGACGAGCTTCCTGCGCAAGCTCACCCGCCGCGGCCTGCGCGGGGTCAAGCTGGTGATCTCCGACGCCCATGAAGGCCTGAAGGCTGCCGTCGCCAAAGTCCTGAACGCCACTTGGCAAAGATGCCGGGTTCATTTCATGCGCAATGCGCTGGCCTATGCCGGCAAGAGCGGTCGTCGCGTGGTTTCGGCCTTCATCGCCACCGCCTTCGCCCAGAATGATGCCGATGCCGCCAGAACCCAGTGGCGCAAAGTGGCCGACCAGCTGCGGCCGACGATCCGCAGGCTCGCCGAGTTTATGGACGAGGCCGAAACAGACGTCCTCGCCTACATGACTTTCCCCAAGGAGCACTGGACCAAGATCCACTCCGTCAACCCCCTCGAACGCCTGAAGTTAAACGCCGCACGAATGTCGTCGGCATCTTTCCGAACGAAGACGCCATCACTCGCCTCGTCGGCGCCATTCTTCTCGAGCAGAATGACGAGTGGGCCGTCCAGCGCGCCCGTTATCTGACCCTGGAAACCATCGCTCCCTTGAGCGATGATCCCACCGTCAACCTGCCAGCCCTGGCAGACGCTGGATTCACAGATCAAGTGCAGCACCTGAGGTTGTCGAGGAAGGCTTCAGCGGGTGTTTTGAAGCCTAGGGATTTTCTGGGTGTCGAGTTGATGGCCCAGGTGAGGTCGTCGATGTCGCGGGTGGTGTAGTCGTGAAGGTTGGTTTTTCGGGGCATGTCGCGGCGGAGGAGGCCGTTGGTGTTTTCGATGGTGCCGCGCTGCCAAGGGGAATGGGGGTCGCAGAAGTAGGTTTGCGTCGCCAGCTCGGCGTTGAGGTTCTGATGGAGGGCGAATTCGCTGCCGTTGTCGAAGGTGACCGATCGGCGGGCGGGTTCCGGCAATAGGCCGAGGATCTCCCGGAGGGCGTCATCGGTGGTCTCGGCCTGTTTGCTCGGCAGCGGGGCGGTGAACGTGAAGCGGGTCTTCCTCTCACAGAGGGTGAGCAGGTTGCCGCGCTGCGTCCGGAACTGCATGAGATCGCCTTCCCAATGACCGAATTGCTCTCTGGTTTCAACAGCTCGAGGCCGTTCATGGATGGACGTGCGGCCCGGGATCGGGTCTCTGCGACGCTTGAAATAGCGCCGTCCGCGCGTCGCCTTGGCCCGCGGCAGGAAGCGATGCAGCTTCTCCCGGCGCAGGCGCGGGCGGTAGATGAAGCGATAGATCGACTCGTGACTGATGCTGTGCCCTGATCCTTCCTGCTCGAGCCGACCGGCGATCTGCTCGGGCGACCATCCCATCGCCAGCCGGTCACAGACGTAAGACCGCAGCGGGCTCAAGCGCTCGATGCGGGGCAACCGCCGGCGCCGCGATAAGGCGATCCGATCCGCCGAAGCGGGCTTATAACCGCCCCTCGGCAACGTATTGCGACGCAACTCGCGGCCTACCGTCGAGGCGCTCCGCCCGATGATCCGGCCGATCTCACGACGCGATGTGCCGGCTTCATAAAGCCGCGACATCTCAATGCGCTCGTCCAA
>DATJYD010000510.1:0-2799 GCA_035499755.1 Fimbriimonadaceae bacterium | reverse complement strand
TTCTTATCGCTGACCCTAGGGGTGATCGTCACGGTCGGGCTCTACAGCGTCCTCTACCGGGAAAACAAGTTCTACCGGCTTTGCGAGCACATGTTCGTGGGGCTTGCGGCGGGCTACTCGGTTGTTGCGCTTTGGACCGAGGCATTGAAGTCCATGTGGTGGGACAAGATGGTCGGCGCCGCGCCCGAAAAGGGGAGCGTGCTTGGGGCAAACGGCTATTGGGCCTACATCCTCCTCATTCCGATCGGCCTCATGGGCTACCTCGTCTTCAGCAAGAAGTACAACTGGATGAGCCGGATTCCGATCGGGATCATCCTTGGGCTCTGGGCCGGGCAGCAGCCGAAAGCCTGGTGGACCCAATACGGGCCGCAGATCGCGGGGACGATCAAGCCGCTCTTTCCAACGACGATGGCTTTGTTCCGAACCGATACGGGCGCCCTGAATCCGACGCTCCCAGCGGACAAGGCCTTCCTGACGCGGGTCGACAGCCAGGTCTTCTGGAGCCAGGCGATCACGAACATCATTTTCGTGTTCACGGTCGTCGCGGTTCTCACCTACTTCCTCTTCAGCTTCGACTTCAAGAACCGGTTCATGAAGTTCATGACGACGAGCGGAAGGTGGCTGCTCATGATCGGTTTCGGGGCGATCTTCGGCTCGACCGTCATGATGCGCTTCACCCTCCTGATCGACCGCATGTACTTCGTCTGGATCGAGTGGCTGAAGCACGGCCTCATGGGGCTTCACGGCTAGGCATGGGGGCGTCATCGGGCTCCAGATGCATGATTCTGGCTAGGCACCTTGTTCCGGGGCGGATTCGTGCCTGAGCGGTTCATGCCACATCCAAGGTACAGATCCACGAGAAATTGCCTGAGATCACCGTTCATGCGATCGTTCTGAGACGCCGCGATTCCGGCGAGAATGACCGGCGTCTGACCCTGCTGACGCGCGAACTCGGAAAGATCGATGTCGTCGCAAAGGGGGCGCGCAAGTCGGGGTCCCGGCTGGCCGGTTCGTCGGATCCGCTGGCCGTCGCGGAGTTCTCGATCGCGACCGGTAAGGCAAACCGCTTTATCACTCAGGCTCAGCCGGTGGCCTCGTTTCGCGGTCTTCGGACGGACTACGAGCGTCTCTCGTTCGCCCTGGCCCTGTGCGAGCTGCATTCGGCGATTCTGCCGTGGGAAGAGCCGTCGCCGGAGGCCTATGATCTCCTGGCGCGGTGCCTCGGCGAACTCGAAGGACACACGAAACCCTTGGTGGCGATGGTCTGGGCGGAGATTCAGCTCTTGGCGCTGTCCGGTTTCCTGCCTGCGTTCGACCGGAGTTGTCTCGACGGAGAGCCGGTGAAGGAAGCCCAACCTTGGGTTTCCGCTCACGCGGGCGGGTATGTGTCGGACGCCGACGCTCTCCGTTTTACCGATCGCGTTCGAACGCGCGCGGAGGTCCTCTATGGCCTCGCTCGCACGGCCGAACTGGAGGAACCGCCGCCCAACCTCAAGTTCGCCGACGAGTGTCTTGGCGTGCTGCTCCTGTTTTGGCGCCAGATCGCGGAAGCTCCCCTCCCGGCGAACGAAAGCTGCGTAGCCGAGGTGAGGCACGGATAGGTTGACTCCAACCCGGGCCGGGGTGTGGCTCGCGATTATGGCCGCCGTTGCCGGGTGCGGGCGATCGAGATCGGCGGAGCGAGGAAACGTCCTTCGAATCCCGCTGCCGATCGATCTCACTTCGATCGATCCCGCCCTTGCCGCCGACCCCTACAGCATTGATACGACGCAAAACGCATTCGAGGGCCTTGTCGCGATGGGGGAGGATAACCGAGCCCATCCCTGTCTCGCCACGTCCTCGGATGTGTCGAAGGATGGCAAGACCTACACATTCCACGTTCGTCGCGGGGTTAAGTTTCAGGATGGACGAGCGTTCGAGGCTTCCGACGTCGTGAGGTCGTTCGAACGCGCCTGCGGTCCGAGCTTGGATGCCCCGCTTGCCGGCGACTTTCTCGGAGATATTTCCGGGATGGCGGCTTATCATTCGGGAAAAGCCGCACATCTGGCGGGAATCCGAGCCGTGGACGCGCGGACGATTCGAATTACGTTGGATGCGCCGCACCCTTACTTCATTGCGAAGCTGACTTGCCCGGTTGCATGCATCGTGGATTGCGCGGCGATCAAGGACGGCGTTCATATTCGCTCCTTGAGCGAGATGGCCGGAACTGGCCCATTTCGCTTCACGGGCTATCAGGAGGGCCAGCGGATAACGCTCGCCGCTTTCGACGGGTATTGGGGAGGCCGGCCGAAGATCGACGGCATCGAACGTCCGATCATCGCTGACGAGAACGCGCGGATCAACGCTTTCAAACGTGGCGAGATCGACGTGGTCCCTCAGGTCGATCGGGCCGACTTTGCGGCCCTCCGTTCGGATCCGGCAACCGAAAGCGACGTTCGCCTCGTGGACCGGGCCACGCTCGTCTACCTGGCTCTGAACACTCAGGCATGGTCCGACCGCAGAGTCAGGCGAGCGATCGCGATGGCGATCGACCGCCGGCAGATCGCCGACGACACGCTCTCCGGCACGGTCACGCCGGCCTGCGGCGTTTTGCCGCCCGCTGTACCGGGTTACCGGCTCGATCCGGGTTGGATCCCGCCCGATGCGGCCAAAGCCCGGGCCCTGCTCGCGGAGGCGGGACATCCAGCAGGAAAGGGGCTTCCCGAAGTGATTATCTCGTTCGCGATGGAGAATCCCGACATGGAGAGAATCGCGGATCGGGTCGGCGCGCAGATCCACGCCATGCTTGGACTGCCCGTG
>DATJYD010000509.1:0-5315 GCA_035499755.1 Fimbriimonadaceae bacterium | reverse complement strand
TATGTCGATCCTAAGAGCCCGGACATCGTGTACACGCTCGCGACCTGCATGTACCGCTCGCTCGACGGGGGCAAGACCTTCGAGGCGTACAAGGGCGCGCCGGGTGGCGACGACCCGCAGCAGCTTTGGATCGACCCGACGGACGGAAGCCGGATGCTCCTCGGCGGCGACCAGGGCGCGGCCGTCAGCCTGGACGCGGGTGCGACTTGGGGCTCCTGGTACAACCAGCCAACCGGGCAGTTCTATCACATCGGCGTCGACAATCAGTGGCCATATTGGGTGTACGGAACCCAGCAGGACAGCGGCGCGATCGGCACGAGCACCCGTGGGAACTTGGGCGAGATCACTCCGAACGATTGGACGCCACACCCCGGGTCCGAAGGCGGGCCGATGCTGGTCGATCCGCTCGATCCCAAGATCACCTATTGCCTCGGCCCGGGCGGCTTAATACGGGTGATATTTCCGAGCGGGCAATGGACGCCAATCAACCCGCCCGAGCGGATGGGCGAAGAGGTCAGAGACCCATCCTCGATCGAGTTCTCCGCCGGCGATCCCCACGAGATGCTGGCTGGCGCCCAGTTCTTGCTGTCGACGAAGGATCGCGGCGCCTCCTGGCAGAAGCTGAGCGACGATCTCACGCTGGTCGCGGGCGACAAGACGCCTGCTTCGGCGAGCCGAGCCACGATTTTCGCGATTTCGGTCTCGCCGCTGGATGCCCACCTCATTTGGATTGGAACGGATAACGGGCTGATCAAGGCCACCCAGGACCACGGCAAGACATGGACCGACGTCTCGCTACCGGCTGCTGACCGCAGGCCCGTCGTCAACATCGAGGCTTCTGGGGTGAACAAGGCGGAGGCCTATGCGGTCACGAATGCCCGGCAGGGCAAGGTACGCCTGATTCGGACTCGGGATTTCGGCAAGACCTGGACCGACATCGACGGAGCTCTTCCTCCGATCGATGCCCGCTCGTTCCCATACGTTCTCCGTAGCGACCGCAAGCGCGAGGGGCTCCTGTTCCTGGCGGCGGGCCGAGGCGTGTTCTACTCGATCGACGACGGTGATCACTGGCAACCGATGAACCTCAATCTGCCGGTTACCGTAGTTAGCGATCTCATCGTCCACGGCGACGACCTCGTCATCGCAACCTACGGTCGCGGGATCTGGATTCTCGACAACTTCTCGCCTCTTCGCGAAATATCGCCGGCGACCATGGAGGAGCCGGTCCACCTGTTCAAACCCGCGACCGCGATCCGGGTGCGAAGAAGCCTTGGGGAAGACACCCCGTTTCCGCCCGAGGTGCCGCACGCCGAAAACCCGCCGCTTGGCGCGGTGATCGACTATTCGCTGGCGTCAAAGCCCGCAGGAGCGGTTGCCCTCGAGATCCTGGACCGCGACGGCCAAGTGGTACGGCACATGTCGAGCGCCCCCATCGAACCCTATACCGACCCCAAGCCGGCAGTGCCCGACTTCTGGTTCGAGACCCGCAGCCCGTTGCCCACGGAAATCGGTCTGAACCGGGTCACCTGGAATCTGCGCTACGACACGCCTCCGGCGGTCTTTCATGATCCGAGCTACTACGGAGAGCCGGTTCCCCACGCCACCCCATTCGCGATGGAAGGGCCGCTCGCCCCTCCGGGGACGTACACGGCGCGTCTGACCGTGGACGGCAAGGCCTATTCGCAGCCGATCACCGTCGTCAACGATCCGCGCTCGCCGGGAACCCAGCGGGAGATGGAGGCGCTGCACGAGGTCCAGATGCGGCTCTATCTGGGCGTTCGGGAGGCCTGGGACGGGTATCGCCAAACGAAAGCGGTTCGGGCCGCGATCGCATCGATCATGACCGCCAAGCCTGCCGACGAGGTGGCCAAGGCGGCCAGAGCGCTCAACGACAAGCTCGCGGCTGTGGAGGGATCGGAGGTGCGCGGCATGTTCTTCCTCCCGGAGTCGACGAAGGACTTCATCGGGCTGAACCAGCATCTGTTGAACTCCCTGGATGGCCTCGACTCCGGCGACAACGGTCCGACCGAAGCCGTGAAGGAGAGCACCGCCGAAGACTGGTCTCACCTGAAGTCCGTCGCCGCCCAATGGCGGGCCCTCCAGGCCAAGGACCTGGTCGACTTCAACGCACTGCTGGCACGGTACAACCTGAAGCCGATCCAAGTGACCGGCCCGGCTCTCGTCGATCCGCCCGCGCCTCCCAAGCGATACCTGCCGCCGCCGGAGCCGCCGAAGTCGAAGAAAGGCTAAGCCGGCGTCAGGAGCGATCCAGAGCGGACCAGGGGATGGAGACGACTCTATTGGCAAACCGAGATCGGGCCCAGCATCCGCGAGCGGGCCCGGATCAACGACCAAATCGACAAGGCGAAGCAGGAGTTCGAGGCTCGGACCTCCAAGCTCCGCCAGGCTCAGCAACTAGTCGCGGTAGCTTTCAAGCCATAATGAGCTTTCCGGCCGGGTCGTTGGTTCGGCCGAGAGAGATGGCCGGAATCCCGTAGCGGCAGGGCTTGAGGAGGGATCCGGCCCGGACAAATGCATGGGCCCAACGGTAACCTAAGCCATGAGTCCCAAGCGGCTCGTCGTCATCGACGGATACTCGCTCCTTTACCGGGCTTTCTTCGCAACCCGCTACCTCAGCACGAGCGACGGGCGGCCGACCAACGCGCTCCTCGGCTTCTCGAACATGCTGTTCAACCTGCTGACCGATATTCAACCGGATGCGATCGTCGTCGCCCTCGACTCCCCGGGAAAGACGTTCCGCCACGCCGAGTATTCGGAATACAAGGGAACGCGGCGCGAGATCCAGCCCGAGCTTCGCGACCAGCTCCCAGTGGCGCGCGAGCTGATCGAACACCTCGGGATTCCCCAGGTCGAAGTGACCGGCTACGAGGCCGACGACATCGTAGGGACGATCGCGAAGCTGGCCGAGGCGAACGGCTACCACACGACGATCGTGACCGGAGATCTGGACTCGCTCCAGCTCGTCGATCAGTGCATCAGCGTGCTCACGATGAAGATGGGTGTGTCGGATACCGTCACCTACGATCCCGAGGCGGTGATGCAGCGCTACGGATTCGCACCGGAGTTCGTGCCCGACTTCAAGGCGATCAAGGGCGACACGAGCGACAACATTCCGGGCGTGCCAGGCATCGGCGATAAGGGCGCGGCCGAGCTGATTCAGCAGTTCGGAACGATCGAGCAGATGCTGGCCCGATGGGAAGAGATTCCGCCCAAGTACCAGAAGAAGATGGAGCCGGTGCGGGACCAGATCCCGAAGAGCAAGTGGCTCGCGACGATCCGGTGCGACGTGCCGCTCCAATACGACTTCAAACCCTTCGTCTTGACGAAGGAACAGCTCGACGCGGCGACCGCGATGTTCGAATCGCTCGAATTCCGTTCCTTGCAGCGGCGCGCGCCGAAAACGCTTGGGGCCTATCTCGACGGAAGCGCCCCGGCTTCCCGCGACGGGCTCGCCGAAGCGGCGGTGGAAGTCGAAGCGGAGAAGCTGGAGATCCCCCTCTCCTCGGCCCCATCGTACGAGGCGCTCGCCTCGTTCGTCGACGATCGCCGCTACGCCGTCTACTTCGCCCCGCCCGAGGCGGCCGACCTCTTCGAGCAGCCGCGCCGGAGGGTCTTCGTCGCGGTGGGGAAGAAAGCCGTCCAGACCACGGAAGAAAGCGCGCTCCAACTTATCGCCACCCTCCCCGACCTCGCCGTCCTCCACGACGCCAAGGCAACCTACAAAGAGATTCTCGCGTCCAACGCGCCGGTCCCCCGACCCCTTACGCCGCCTCGGTTCGACAGCCTCCTCGCCGGCTTCGTCCTCCAATCCGGCCGATCCAACTACGCGCTTCGAGATCTCGTCCAGGGCTACACCGACGTCCAGGTGCCGACGGAGCAGCACGTGTTCTCCGGCGCGATGCTCGTCCTGGAGGACGCGATGCTCGACCGGCTCGAAAAGGAGCAGCAGACGCGCGTTCTTCGCGAGATCGAGCTGCCGCTCGTTCCCGTGCTCGCGGACATGGAGAACACCGGTATCCGAGTCGACCGGGACCAACTGCGCGAGTTCTCCAAGCAGCTCGAAGTGACGATCGACCAGACCTCGCGCAAGATCTTCGAGATCGCCGGCTGTGAGTTCTCCATCGGCTCGCCCAAGCAACTCGGCGAGGTCCTGTTCGAGAAGCTCAAGCTGCCCGGGGCGCAGAAGACGAAAACCGGTTACGCGACCGGCGCAGAAGTGCTGCAACTCATTCCCGCGGACTACGAGATCGCCGGGCTCGTCCTCAGCTATCGCGAGTTGACAAAGCTGAAGTCGACCTACAGCGATGCGCTGATGGGCTTGGTTCGCCAAGACGGGCGAATCCACACGACTTACAGCATGACCGGGGCGGCCACGGGACGGCTCTCCTCCTACGATCCGAACCTGCAGAACATCCCGGTCCGGACCGAGCTTGGCCGGAGCATTCGGAAGGCGTTCCTCGCCGACACCGGCTATCAGTTGGCCGCCTTCGACTATTCGCAGATCGAGCTGCGCGTGCTCGCGCACATGTGCGGCGAGCCGGCCCTCGTCGAGGCATTCCGAACTCATGAGGACGTCCACACGGCGACGGCGCAGCTTATGTTCGGCCTCGGCGACGCGATGCCGACCAAGGATCAGCGCGGCCAGGCCAAAACCCTCAACTACGCGGTGCTCTATGGAGTCAGCGAATTCGGTCTGGCCCAGCAGATGGGAGGCCAATTCTCGATCGGCGAGGCGAAGGCCCTCATCACGACGTACAACGAACGGTTTCCATCGGTGAAGGGCTTTACCGACGCGGTGATTCAAGAGGCACGATCGAAGGGCTTCACGACCACGCTCATGGGCCGGCGGCGCTACTTCCCGGATATCCACGCCCCCAAGATCATGGAGCGGAAGGCTGCCGAGCGCCAGGCGATGAACGCGCCGATCCAGGGCACCGCGGCGGACATGCTGAAGATCGCGATGATCAACGTGCACCGCCGCTTGCGAGGCGCCTCGACGCGGATGCTCCTGACCGTTCACGACGAACTGGACTTCGAGATGCCGGTCGATGACACGAGCCTCGTCGAACCGATCCGCTCGGACATGGCCAACGCCCTGCCTCTCGACGTTCCCGTCGAGGTGGACGCGAAGCTCGGCGCCAACTGGAACGACATGAGGCCGGTGCATCCCTCATCCTGAGGAAAGCGTCAAGCTTCATTCGTCATCGCGGTCATTCCGCCGTGCCCCGGATCGGCGAGACGCCGAAACCACTCCGGTGCGGTGAATACGGGCGGCGGCTACTCCTCCGGCGGCC
>DATJYD010000508.1:0-3611 GCA_035499755.1 Fimbriimonadaceae bacterium | reverse complement strand
CTACGTCGTCGACATGGGCGGAAGCAACGAAATCAACGGCCAGCTTTGGGAGATGTCGACCTCGGGGACGGGCGCGTTCCAGTTGACCAACACGCTTCAAGACGATGAGGAACCGACCTTCCTGCCCGACGGCTCCGCGATCATCTTCACCCGGGCGATCGGGAACGGCCGGGAGATCTACTCAATGCCTGCGGCCGGTGGCGCGGCAACCGCACTGACGAGCGACGGCGCCAACGCCAGTTCGCCCATAACGGGTTGGTGAAAAGTCGCCACGTTCGGCCGATCCTGAACGGATCGGCCGAATCGGACGGAGAACGCTACTTGAGAGCGATGGAGTAAAGCGGCTTGACCGCGTCCGCGGCGTTTGCCGCGAACTTGTCAGGATTCTCCTTGAAGGCCTTCCGGCAGTCGCCGCAGCAGAAGAAATATCGCGTTCCCTTGTAGTCCGCGTAGGAGCCGGCGCTCTTCTCGTCGGTCGCGGTTTTCGTCACCGGGCAGAAGTAGGCTTCGGACTTCACGTCGCTCACGAACTTCGAGGGAGAGGCGTCGAACGTCTTCTTCTCATCGTCGGAGGTGAAGAAGTAGCGGACGGAGCGGTAATCGCTGTAGATCGTGGCCTTGGTGAGGTCGATCTTGAGGCCGGTGACGGGGTCGTATTCGAATTGACCGACCGTCTTGCGCGCTTTGATCGCATCGGCCAGCAGTTGGCCGGGCTTTTGCATCACGGGATTGCCGCAGCCGGCGCAGCAGGTCTCAAAGAGGATTCCGCCGTAGTCGACGGTCAGAGCCGGCTTGCCCTCGATCTTTTCGAGGGTCGCGGGGCAGTAGATCGGGGGTGGGCCGCTAAAGCCCATGACGATGGTTGCTAGCGCAGTGGTAAGCATGATGTTTCTCCGGTTGTTGGGCAACGAGGCACACGGCCTTCTCAATTAGTATAGGACACGCGGGACCAAATCGTTGCCGGATATGTGATGCATACGTAATCCGGCGCTCCGCGGTCCTTCGCCGCACCCCTCGGCTTCTGTGGGATCCGCTAGCCGGCCGTCTCGTGTCGTGGGTCGCCTCGACAGCGCGAAAGTGCAAAGACGGCGGTTGGTCGGGAGGGGTTTGCCCTAGCCTGATGAGGAGGCAACATGCAACGAGATACATCCCTGACGCCGTCGGTTGGCGTATGCGGGGCCGGAGAGACCGTAGAATCCTCCAAATGCCCAACCCCACGCAAGAGATCTCGACTCGCGGCTACGCGGCGCCCGAAGCGCTTGTCAGCACCGACTGGGTTGCCGCCCACAAGGATGACTCCGACGTCGTCCTGATAGAATCCAACGAGGACCCCCTCCTTTTCGGGACCGGGCACATACCGGGAGCAGTCGAAGTCGATTGGACGCGCGACCTCAACGATCCGATCACTCGCGACTATCTTCAGTCGGAGGGGTTCAGCCGTCTGATGTCCCGTATCGGAGCGACTCCCGAAAGCACGATCGTCTTCTACGGGGACAAGAACAACTGGTGGGCGTGCTACGCGGCCTGGGTGTTCCACCTTTTCGGGCACACGAATTACCGGATCATGGACGGCGGCCGGCTCAAGTGGCAAAAGGAGCATCGGCCGATGACGAAGGAGATCGCGCATCCATCACCGACGCAATATCCCCTTCGCGAGCGGGACGATTCGCAGATTCGGGCGCTCCGCAACCAGGTCTTCTCCCACCTATCCAAGAAAGGAAAGCTGATCGACGTCCGCTCTCCCGAGGAATACAGCGGCGAGCGGCTGCACATGGAGGCCTATCCAAACGAGGGAGCATTGCGCGGAGGCCACATCCCGAGCGCGAAAAACGTCCCGTGGGCGAAGGCGATCCACCCTGAGGATGGGACGTTCTTGGACGCGGCCGGACTGAAGGCCCTGTACGAAGGGAAAGCCGGTCTGTCTCCGAGCGACGACGTCATCGTCTACTGCCGCATCGGAGAGCGCAGCAGCCACACCTGGTTCGTCCTCCACTATCTTCTCGGATATCCCAGCGTCCGAAACTACGACGGAAGCTGGACGGAGTGGGGCAACCTTGTCGGCGCCCCGATCGAGCGCTGATTGGTTCAGATGACAAGGCTCGAAGAAACGCTGGACGATCTCTCGCTTCTAGGCGACCGCCAGGAGCGGATCGACTATCTCATCGCGATCGCCGAGGAATTCTCAAATCCAGGGCCGGAGGTCGTGCCGAGGACCGAAGAGACCCGCGTGCCGGGTTGCGAGAGCGAGGCCTACATCGCCGGCGACGGGGATGGGAGATTTCGGATCGCGGTCGATAATCCTCAGGGGATCTCCGCGATGGCCCTTGCCGTACTGCTCGAGCGGTCCTTCTCGGGCAACCCCTCCGCGGCTCGCGATCTCTCGGAAGACGTCGTTGCGCGCATCTTCGGCAATGAGCTGTCGATGGGCAAAAGCATGGGTCTCACGGGAATGGTGCGGAAGGTAAAGGCTCTTCTTTTCACGCCTCGGCCTTGAGCTGAACCGAGACGCGGGTGATCCGGCGGCGCGCCATGTTCTCGACCCGCATGGTGCCGATCTCGGTATCGATGCTGTCTCCCGGCCGAGGAACGCGGTCGAGTGCCTTCACGATGATGGTCGCCAAGGTGTCGGTCTTGTCGGTGGCATCGACCGGCAGGCTGAGCTGATTGACGAGTTCGTCGAACCGGACCTCGGCGCGAGCGGAGACTCGGTTTCCCGGCAAGACTTCGATCGGCGGCCGCTCGCTTTCCAGCCTGTCCTCCAACTCACCGAACACCTCTTCCACCACGTCTTCGAGGGTTACGAGACCGCTCGTTCCCCCGTACTCGTCCATCACGATCAGCATCTGGGTCTTGTTGTCGCGCATCGCCGCGACGATCTTCTCCATCGAGAGGTTCTCCGGAATTGCGACGACGGGGCGGGCGACCCTTTCGAGTGAGAAATCGACGTCATCGAGATGGCTGACGATATCGTGCAGGTAGGCCACGCCGACCATCTCGTCGATATCGCCGCGGCACACGGGAAGTCGGGTAAACGGGATTTGCCGAAGCCGGACGAGAAGCTCGGCGCGCGTCAGGTCGACATCGAGCCATTTGATGTCCAGGCGGTGGATCATGATGTCGCGGGCGTCGAGCACGTCGAGCCTAAGAGCCCGGCTCACCATCTCGGCATGCATCTTGTCGAGCGTGCCTTCCGCTCCGCCCGACTCGACGAGCATCATCAGCTCCTCCTTGGCGACCGAGTCCTTTCCGATGTCCTTGGTGTCGATGCCGAAGAGCCGGACGACCAGCTTCGCGGCGTTCTGAGCCAGCCAAACGAGCGGACTGAGGAGAATAAGGACGGCGCGAAGAGGGGGAAAGATGATGAGAGCGACCCGCTCGGGGATCTTCAGAGTGATGTACTTGGGGACCAGCTCTCCGATCACCACGAGAACGAACGTGATGATCAGGAACGTGATGATCCGAAGTGCTTCCAGCCAGGTCCGATTGGGCGTCCCGAACGTACGGATGAGGAGATCGGTCAGGAAGGGCTCGGTGACGGATCCGACTCCGATGCTCACCATGGTGATGCCGACCTGACTTCCCGCCACATAGGGCGAAATGTCGTCGAGGCG
>DATJYD010000507.1:0-2634 GCA_035499755.1 Fimbriimonadaceae bacterium | reverse complement strand
ACTGGCCGCCGCCTCCCGGCCCGCCGGGCCCTCCCGGACCACCAGGACCGCCAGGGCCGCCGGGAGGGTTGGTGTCGACGCGTTTGAAGGGCTTGCCGCCCATCTTCTTGAGTTGGGCCTTCTGATCGTCGGTCAGCACCTTGCCGATCGCCGCATTCATGGCATCCTGCATCTTCTTCATCTGCGTCATCATCTGCTGGCGATCCGGAGGACCACTGCCGTTGTCGTCCGGAGGACCCATGTTCTGGCGCATATCCTCCATCGCAGCCTGAAGCTGATCCTTTTGGTCGTCGGTGAAGTTGAGCGTCTTCTGCACCTCCGGGTCCATGACGGCCATGTTGCCGGCCATCTGGATCTTGATTTCGCCGAGCCGCTTGACCTGGTCGGGAGTCAAGATGGCGGCAACCGCCTTCTTCTCCTCGGCCCGTTGCTTCTCCATCTGGGCGCGCATCTGATCGGGATCGAAGTTGCCTCCGCCCGGAGGGCCTCCGCCTTGATCGCCTTGGCCGCCCTGGTCTCCCTGGCCGCCGCCGGGACCGCCCGGACCTCCCGGGCCGCGTCCCCTGCCGTATTTCTTCTGCAGAGCGGCGACTTTCGTCTTCTGGTCGGCGCTCAGTTGCAGATCGTCCTGAACGTCCTTTCTCGAAAGCAAGCCGATCTCATTGCCTCCGGGACCTCCCATCATCATTCCCGGCCCCTGTCCGGGAGGGCCGAAGCCTCCGCCGCCGGGCGGTGGCCCATCCTGCGCCAACGCGGCCACAGTCATCGCCAGCGCCAACGCGCATACTCCCAGGAATCTCAGTTTCATCGTGTACCTCCGTGCTTATGGCCTCCTGTCGAGGCTTCGTCTATAGCGTAAGAGCTGAGCGATGAAGCACTTATGAAGTTGATCCCGCGTCGATCGCGGATGGGATAATGACCGCAACCGTCGTCCCTGCGCCTTCCTCGCTGACCAGAGAGATCGTCCCCCCGTGCGCCTCGACGATCGCCTTTGCGATCGCCAGCCCCAAACCGCTTCCTCCCGAGTCTCGATCGCGGGCCCGATCGACGCGGTGGAACCGGTCGAATATGAGGGGAACGTGCTCGGCCGGTATTCCTCGTCCGCGATCCGCCACCGTGACCTCGACTCCACGTTCGCTTCGGGAGGACCGAACGGCGATCCCTTTGTCTTCCGGCGTATGTCGCACCGCGTTCTCGATGAGGTTCACGAACACCCGAGTCATGGCGGCGACGTCCACGCACGTGGTAAGGCCGGCTGCGAGATCCGTCTCGATCTTGTGCCGGTTCACGTCCACGGATGCCAAAGCGTCCCGAACCAGTTCGGCGACATCGGCCTCGACTCGATGAAGTTCGAGACGCCCCTCGTCCGACGCCGCAAGAAAAAGCAGATCCTGGACGATGGCGGTCATCAGGCTCGATGCCCGGTCGATCGCCTGAAGATGCTCTTTGTACTTGGCCGACTCCAAGTCCTTGCGTAGCGCGATCCCGGTTCGCGCGCGGATCGCGGTGAGCGGCGTCTTCAGCTCGTGGGAAGCGTCCGAAATGAACTGGCGCTGCCGGTTATAGGCTTCGTCCTTGCCGTGAAACGCCTCTTCGAGGCCGTCCAGCATAGAATTGAAGGTCCCACTGAGCTGAGCGAACTCGTCTTTGCCGCATACGGGCAGGCGATCGCTGAGATTGGTGGCCTCGATCCGCTCCGCGGCCGAGGCGATCTGCGCGATGGGCTGGAGCGCCCGGCGCGTGAGGAACACACCGGTCATCAGCATCGCGAGAACGGCGAGCGGGAGCACGATCTCGAGAGTCCTCGCCAGATTGGCGAGTTCCTCCTCTTGGCTCTGAATCGGGGCGGCGAGCTGGGTAACCCCGGTGATCTTGCCGTGCTCCAGGAGAGGAATGCTGAGGATGCGCAAAGGCAATCCCTCCTGAATTGCGAGGCCGAATGTCAGATTGCCGGCCTTCGCTTTCTGAAAGCCCGCGAGATCCCACGGCTTCCGGTCGGCGTTTACCACGTCGCGGCCGTCGAGGCTGAGAACCATCGGCAACAGAGTCTCGTTCATCGCCTGCACCGTCCGCATCTGGCCCGGATCTATGCCGAGCGGCCTCATCTGGCTCGGATCCATGGGCGGTCCGCGGTGATCTCCGAAGATATTCCGTCCGTCGGGAAACTGCGGGGGGCCCTGGGGCGGCTTTCCGTGCCAACCGGCGGCAAAGAACTGGCCGCGCTCTTCGAGGCTGCTGTCCACGCCGCCCAACACCGTTTCGCGAGTCGTAATGTAGATCGCGATTCCGATCGCCGTCAGAACGAGCGACAGAATTACGCAATTCCATACCGTCAGGCGGGTCTTGATCATTCGCGAACGGCCGGTTCTTCGGTGCGAAGCGTATACCCGGCGCCGAAGACCGTGTGAATCAGTTTCGTATCGAATCCATCGTCGATCTTACGCCGGAGATTGCGCACATGCACGTCCACCGTATTCGAGGTGCTGAATTCGTCGACCCAGACCGCATGCTGGATCGTGTCGCGAGTCAGAACTTGGCCCTGCCGGGTCGCGAGCGCTTCGAGGAGGGTGTATTCGCGCTGCGTCAAGGGGATTTCGCTGCCGCCTCGGGTGACGGTGCGAGCCGCCGTATCCA
>DATJYD010000506.1:0-2016 GCA_035499755.1 Fimbriimonadaceae bacterium | reverse complement strand
GCCGTAGGCCGCCGAAGGACCCCGGTTGCTTCGACGGGGTTTCCCTCAATCCGTGGGCCTTCGCTGCCAACCTCGCTCCAAGATGACCCATCAGTTCTTGTCCCAGTCCGAGGTGTGGAAGATTCCCGGCTTGTCGATTCGTTCGTACGTGTGGGCGCCGAAGTAGTCGCGCTGAGCCTGGATGAGGTTGGCGGGCGAGTTCGCGGTGCGGTAGCCGTCGAGGTAGGCGATGCTGGCGCCGAAGCATGGTGCGGGCAGGCATAGGTTGCCCATGCGCGTAAAGGTCAGCCTCAGATCCAGACTTCGGCTTGCCTCCGCGGCCGCATACTCGTCAATCAGGAGATTGGGGAGATCGGGGTCTCTGCCGTATGCGGCCCGTATCCTCTCCAAAACGCTGGATCGAATGATGCATCCGGCGCGCCAGACCTTAGCAACGGTCTCGAGGTTCAGGCTGAATCCGTACTCGACCGATGCCACCCGCAGTTGGGAGAATCCCTGGGCATAGGTGATAAGGATGGCCAGCCTCAGGGCTTCGCCTGCAGCCGTTATGGCCCCTTCGCGCCGCTCATTGTCTGACAACAAGTCGTCGTGAAGGAGCTTCCTGGCTATGTCATCGCGGGGGAAGCCGGTCAAGACCTGACTTGCCTTGACTCGTTCATCCTTTAATCCCGACAACTCCCGGGCCGCGACGGCGGCGTCGATGGTCGGAAGCGGGACGCCGAGGTCCATCGCGTCCTGCGACGTCCACTTGCCGGTGCCCTTCTGCTTCGCTTTATCCGAGATCAGGTCGACGAGGTGTTTGTCGCCCTCCATCTTCCCGAGCACAGTCGCGGTGATCTCGATGAGGAAGCTCTGGAGCGGGCCCTCGTTCCACTTCGCAAAGGTGTCGCGGCACTGTTCGTTCGTCATCCCGAGGCCGCGGCGCATGAAGTCGTAGGTCTCGGCGATGAGCTGCATCACGCCGTACTCGATGCCGTTGTGCACCATCTTCACGTAATGGCCGGCCGAGCCGGGGCCGAGGAGGGCCACGCAGGGCTCGCCGTTGTACTTCGCGGCGACCGCTTCGAGCGTCTTCCGCACCCGCTCGTAGGCCTGGGGCGTTCCGCCCGGCATCATCGACGGCCCATGCCGCGCTCCCGCTTCGCCGCCGGAAACGCCGACGCCCAGGAACTCCAGTCCCTTGGCGGCCATCTCCTTGAAGCGGCGATCGGTGTCCTTGAAATAGGAGTTGCCGCCGTCGATGAGGATGTCGCCCCTGTCGAGCATGGGCGACAGGGAGCCTATGACGGAATCGACCGGCGCCCCCGCGGGGACGAGCATCATGATCGCCCGCGGCTTGCGGAGCATCGAGACAAAGGCCTTGGGATCGGTCGTGCCTTCGACGGGCTTCCCCGCGCCCTCCTCTTTCAGCGCGGCTGCCTTGGCCGGATCGGTGTCGAGACCCGCGACCGCATCGCCGTGATCGGCCATGTTGAGGAGCAGGCTCCGGCCCATCGTCCCGAGCCCCACCATTCCGAAATCGTAAAGCCGTTCTCCCATAGTCAGAGTATTGCGCAACCGTGGCACGGGCGTCCCGTCCCGGTCGAGGCTGGGGTCCGCCGATGCAACGAAGTGCCTCCGGAATCACGACCGTGAGCACCCTCCTTTGCCCGAGCCAGATGGCGGACCGGAGGATATCGCGCCACGATAGGAAGGCTCTTGGGCACTGCTATGCTTAACAACGATGCCGGGAGGACGCTGCATTCTCATCGTTGTCCATCGCCATGGCGATTTCAACGACCCCGGGAACTACGTGATGCGCGAGATGGCGGCGATGTGGGCTGAGCAGGGCCACAAGATAGTGGTCGCCCGCGGACCAGGCCCCCGCATCGAGGCCGATATCGTCATTAACCACATCGACATCACGGTTATCCCCGTCGATCACCTCGCCTACTTCCGGCTCTATCCGAGGGTCCTCAACGGGTCCGTCGTGGACATCTCGAAGCGACGGATCAGCCGGCAGCTTCTCAAGCCGAC
>DATJYD010000505.1:0-8285 GCA_035499755.1 Fimbriimonadaceae bacterium | reverse complement strand
TGGCTGGCGGCAGCCTGCGGCGCGGGGCCGGTGGCGCGCATCCCCAGAGGGGGTGGAATAATCAGCAGTCTCAGTTTGCTCGACTCCACCGCGCTACAGCAAGGCAGGTATCCCGTTGCACCTTCGAGCGTCGTCGTGTGTGAGCCGCTGTCCGCTGAGAACCGGGTCCACGATTTCGTTATGGCAGCAGTGGAAGCCGGATTCGAAGCCGTGGACGCAGTGCTTAGGAACCCGGGCTCGTATGTCTGCATTGTTCAGCGACGAAACGGCAAGCCGCTCGCGCTGGCCGATCGGGTCGAGCTGTCCGTTCTCGCGAAACGCGCAAGAGTCGACATCTTGCCGACGACGGACCTTCCGATTCACTACGGCCCCGACGGCCACACACCTCTTGTGATGAAGAACGTCTTGAAGTATGATCCGGCTCAGTTCAACACCCCCGTTGAAGTCGAGGTAACCCTGGCCTTTCCAACGACCGAGGGTGCGAAGGAAGCAGCCCGGTATGTTGACCGCGCCTCCTACTCTTTGAACACCCATACCGTTCCCGGCGGATCCGAGCTTCACGCATCTTGCACTGAGGCGAACGGCGCGGCGACCGACGAATACGATGCCTTCGGCCCGCTTGCCAGGAAGTTTCACGGAAAGGTCGAGTCCGTCTCCTCCTCAGGCTAGGACCGATACGGTTCAGGGAGGAGGTGGCTCCGGCCGGAGAACAGGGGCCTCACGATGGATGGTGGCCTAACCCCGCTTACCGATCCCAGGCGAGCAGATCGCGTCATCCTGAGCGGAGAGCCGAGCCGGGCGAGGTTCGAAGCGAAGGACCTCGGATCTCAATCTCAGGACCCGCACGCTGCGGCACCTCTGAACCTGTCGTCAATGATCCGGCCCAACTGGCAATGGGGTTTGATTAGATTGCCGGCCGTCGCCTGCGAACCGGTCTCCGGAGCGGTGGATCACGGTGGATTCGGTGGTTGGCTTCCCCAATATCGACTCGTGAATCTGGAGCACGGCACCGTTTCGGCTGGGCTTCCCCTGCGACCGTGCCATCCATGAGTCCGGTTAAGCGAACAGCATCGGGCCTAATCCGAAACTCGGTCGCCAAACCCCAATCCCAAAACGCCGAACGCCGAACGCCGTTTCATCTCCTGTCTAGACCCCTCTCATGAGGGCTTAGCTGAACCGTATAACCCGTGGCGCCGGCGCATTGGGCGCAGCCTCAGAACTTCAGCTCGATCGGGATCACCGCCTTCAGAATAACGCTCGTCCGGAAGGTTGGCGCGTTGGGATCGCCGATGATCAGGTAGTACTCGTTTCCGCGGTTACCGGTGCGACGGTAGGCAAAGTAGAAGTCGGTCTGAGAGCCCTGGCGGATCGCCCGGCAACTCACCGAGTCGCTTGCGTTGATGTCGTAGTTCGCGCTCACGATCGTCTGCTCCTCCAGGTCGACGTGGCTGACCCGTTCGTAGCTTGCCGCAAGCTGGAAGTGCTGGAACGGACGGTAGTTGACCGAGGGGCTCAGGCTGAAGTAGGGCGAGCCGGCGATCTCCCCGTAGACGAGGCCGAGCGTCGCGTTCCGGTAGGGGTCGTTTCGGGGCCGCGTCAACTGCAGGGTGATCTCTCGGTCCCGGAACTGCTCGAAGTCGATCGCCGCGCCTCCGAGCGAGATGCCGAGACCATCCTTCGTGGCGAGACTGCCGGAGAGGCTCACCGATTTCCGGTAATTCGTACCTTCGAATGTGCGCAGAAGATTGAAGCCGAAGTCGACCTCGGTATCGCTGATCGCGCCTCGGTGAGCGGGATGCTCGTAGTCGAGGAAATCGGTGAAGCCGCGCAGGTCGGTTTCGGGTGCGAACCCGAGCCTCGGCAGGAAATGGGGGCTGATCTCGAGGTACTCCAAATCGTTCATCAGGCCTTTGCCTGAGGTGAAGACGCCTGCGTTGTATCGGTGTCCGTTCCCCTCGGAGGCGTCGGTGGTCGTCTCGTGCTGGAAGAAGACGCCGGTCGGACCGTTGTCGGCCTGGAGCGAGAGAAAGCTGCCGAAGTTTCCCGCGCCCGGCGCTTCGAGATCGGTGAAGGCGGCCTTCGCGCTCATGTGGGCGGAGAAGTTGTAGGTGTAGGCGGCAACGAGATCGTTCTGGTGACCAAGGTCGACGGTGTCGAGCATGGCGAAGGTCGATTTGTCGCCCAGCTTGCCATAGACTTTGGCGCCGGTATCGAAGTCGGCGATGCGCTGGCTCGCGAAGAGCGGGGCGTCGAGCGAGGTCCGGAAGTAGCTCGCCCCTTCGAGGAAGAACGGGCGGCTCTCGCCGGCGAGCCGTTCGAAGTAGCTGAAGTCGATCGACAGGACCTGGTTCTCGATGTTGCGAAAGTCGGGGTTGACGCTGCCGACGAAGTCGAGATCCTGGGTGATCGGCGCCTTGAGATCTAGGCCGGCATTGGCGATCGTGCCGCCGCTGCCCGCGCCGCCATAGACATACGGCAGGAGGTTGAAGATGCGGGTGGTATCGGCTTTGGGGACGTCGACATCCTTCCAGATTCCGAAATTGGCGGCGGCGTTGATGGATAGGTTGTCCAGGTCGTAGATGCGCTGGGTGCGGAAGACGAACCGCCCGAACGTGACGCGCAGATCGCGCCGACCCGCCGAGGGCAGGCGCATGATCGACCACGGAATAGCCGCTTCCGCCTCCCAACCGGTGGGCGTGATCCGCGCGCGGGCATGGAACGCGCCCAGCCACTCGCGTTTGGCGGCTCGCCCGCCCGCGATAAACACGTCGGTCGCTCCGTTCGGATTGACCTCGAATTGATTGATGTCGCTCAGTGTCGAGAAAGGGTCGATCTCGACGAGAAAGTTGTCGTCACCCTGCAAGCTGACGTTCTGCCGGAACTCGGTGGCATGGATCAGCTTCGGATCCGGATCGGTCAGGCGCGCGGCGACATAGATGAAGTTCTTGTCGTAGGCGAGCCAGTACTGAGAGCCGTATGGGTCCGGCGCGCCGGTCGCCTCGTCGTATCCGCCCGAGTAGGTTGGAACGGCTCCCCACTCGGCCTCGGTCACGACGCCGTCGATCTTCGGAGGCGTGTCGAGATACTTGCCGGGAAAAACGTGCTGCTGGGCCGACGTGACGGCGGCGATAGCGGCAAGGGCCAAGCTGACGATGAGACGCACTCGAATCTATTGTGGCTGGTCCCTCACGGCTGATTTGTTTTGAGCCAACGAATCGATGGAAACCCCGTTTTAGTTTGAGTCGACACGAGTTCCCTGAGACCTCGAGTCGGAGAGCCGGCAGGCGCCAACCCTGGGCATGCATAGACCGAATCCGCCTGTCGACACGTTGAATGAAGTTGGAAAACCCATGAGCTTGTCGACAACCACTTCCCTGTTCGAATCCTACGACCTGGCCGGCCTTCATCTGATGAACCGAATCGTCATGTCTCCGATGACGCGTTGCCGCGCGACGCCTGACCACACCCCAACCGCCCTCCAAGCAACCTATTACGGCCAGCGGGCCGATGCCGGACTGATCGTCACCGAGGGCACCGCGCCTTCCCCCAACGGCGCCGGCTATGCCCGGATTCCCGGCATTTACAGCTCCGAGCAAGTCGAGGCCTGGAAGCCCGTCACCAAGGCCGTCCATGAAAAGGGCGGCAAGATCTTCGTCCAGCTCATGCATTCCGGGAGGATTTCCCATCCCCTGAACATGCCAGAAGGCAGCCGGATTCTCGCCCCATCGGCGGTGAAAGCCGCCGGTCAAATGTGGACCGATCAGCAGCAGATGCAGGACTTTCCCGTTCCCGAGGAGATGAGCGCCGAAGATATCCAAGTCGGGGTCGCCGAGTTCGGCAAGGCCGCGAGCAATGCGATGGAAGCCGGCTTCGACGGCGTCGAGTTGCACGGCGCGAACGGCTACCTTCTCGAGCAGTTCCTCAATCCGAACGTTAACCGGCGCACCGACGCTTACGGCGGATCGATCATGCATCGCGCTGCATTTGCCCTGGAGGCCGTCGACGCCGTCATCGCGGCAATCGGAGCCGAGAAGACCGGCATCCGGCTTTCACCCTATGGCGCGGCCAGCGACATGCAGCCCTACGACGAAGTCGACGAGACCTACGCCTACCTGGCCGATGCCCTGAATGAGCGCAAGATCGCCTACATCCACGTCGTCGACCACAGCTCGATGGGCGCCCCCGAGGTCCCCCAACGCGTGAAGGACGCGATCCGAAGCCGGTTCAAGGGCGCTTTTATCCTCGCGGGCGGACTCTCGAAGGAGACCGCCGAACAGGCGATCGCCGAAGGGAGGGCCGATCTCGTCGCCTTCGCCCGGCCGTTCATATCGAATCCCGACCTCATCTCGCGATTCAAAAATGACCAGCCCCTGAGCGAATGGAATATGGCGACCTTCTATTCAGCCGGCCCCGAAGGCTACACCGACTACCCGCTTGCCTAAAGGCGAGACCCCCTGGGACCGCCGAATTCATTCGGCTCCCCTGCGGCGTGAGCTCCGCTCCCGCCGTCCAAAGCACGGCTAATCCGACGTCGCGAGGTGCAGCGACATGGATTGGATCCCGATCCGGCCCGGACCATAGAAACGGTTGAAGACGAACTGCCCGCCACTGGCGAAAATGCCGGTCGAAAGCTTCTGGGCGACCGTCTCCATCCGCACCGACTGGTCCTTGTAGATCCAGGCGCCCGGCTCGATGTCGATCTGCTCGCCCGGCTGGAGGTTGATCTCGAACACGTTGCCGTAGCCGTGCAGCCAAAGGATGCCCTCGGGGCCGCTGCAGCGGAAGGTGTCGATGAAGAAGCCGGTGCCCGAGAGCATGATGTTGGCTACGCCCTTGACCCGTTGAAAGCTGTAATCGAGCGTCGCGGTCGCCGCTAGCCACTGGTGTTCGCGCACGTCGACGCCCTGGCCCCGCGAGAAATGAAGGCCGAAGACGTGTCCTGCGCCATCGCGGCTGAAGCCGATTCGCCCGGCGCCCGAAGTCTCGACCATGATCAACGGCATCCCCGCGATCAGCCGCTTGAATCCCCCGCTTAGCGGCTTCACGACGACGTTAAGCGTCGGGTCCTTCCAGAGCAAGACATTGTGTTCGAAGTAGACCGGATTAGGGCCGACCTCGGTGACGAGAACCGGAACGATCTCTCCCTGGACATGGTAAGTGACTTGAGCGAAGCTCTCGTCTTGGACGTTGGTCGGCAACAGAACGGGAACGGCCATAGCGTTGATTAGAACGGTCGCGGACCCAGATGGGTTGCAGTCGATCCAACCTTCGCGCGGGAACCCGGCTTGGCCCCGGACGGGTACCTTCTACGGAATGAGCGTGAGGATTCTTGCGCCGATGCTCGCATTGGCGCCCATCATGGCCTTCGCCCAGGACTCGGCCGATCTGACTCCCGGCCTGGTCATCACCAAATCCGCCAAGTTCACAAGGCAGGAGCGCCTGGTTCTTCCTCCTGGGCCGCCCTCGACCTGCCTGACCATCAAGGGTGACGACATCACCGTCGATTTCGGCGGCGCCTACGTGCGCGGCGACAAAGACGTCTTCCACAACCGCGAGAGCTTCGACGGAGTCGGACTCCTCATCGATGGCTGCAAGAACGTCGTCGTCAAGAACGCGAACATCCAGGGATTCCGCTTTAACGTCAAGATTGTGAATTCCACCAACGTGACGATCCAAGACAGCGACGTCAGCTTCAGCCGGGCAATCCGGATGATGCAGAACGGAATGATTCTCGACACCTTCATGAACCTCCGCGACAGCACGGCCTGGCGCGGCTACGGCGCCGGAATCTGGGTCGAAAACTCCAGCAACTGCGCGCTCGAGAAATGCACCGGGACCGGTTCGTTGATCGGGGCCGTGCTCCTGAACTCGAGCGGCTGTCTCGTACACAACTGCGATTTCTCGTTCAATGGCGGCTGGGGCGTCGCCCTGTCGAATTCGAAGGAGAACGTCGTCGCCTGGAATCACCTCGATTTCGTGAACCGGAGTTGGTCGGGCGGCTGGGGAGGCGACTCCGCCGCGCTCGCGATGGCCGACGGCTGCACGCACAACTATATCGTCGGCAACTCGATGACCCACGGCGGAGACGGTTTCTTCCTCTCGAACCGCACCGATCTCGGCCCCATCGATCCCCAAACCGGCTGCTTTAACCCGCAGGGAAGCTCCGACCATAACGTGATCGCCTATAACGACGGGTCATGGTCGCCCAACAACGCCTTCGAGGGCACGTTCTCCGACAGCAACGTCTATTACGGGAATACGGCCAGCAACTCCGGCTACGGCTTCTGGCTCGGCTTCTCTACCCGCTCGCTCCTGATCGACAACACGATCGACGACGACGCCCGAGGCGGTATCGCGATCGAGCAAGGCAAGGGGACGCGGATCGACGGCAACCACCTCGAGCGAGACGGGGTCAGCGCGATCCACCTCTGGGACACCGGCCAGAAGGAGCGCAAACCCTTCCCTTCCACAAATATCGATATCCTCGCTAACGTCATCTCGGATTCGCCGCTCGCCTATGACCTCGCCGGCTCGACCGACGTCGCGATCAAAGACAACAAGCTCCAGCGAGCCGACCCGGGCTCGTTCCAATCGGCTTCCCGCGCGATCACCGATCCGATCGGCGACTTTCAGCAAACCCTCGACTGGCCGAAGCTCCAGGAGATCCTGACCACGAAGCCGCAGGACTTCGAGATGTACTCAGACCAGTCCGGCCCCAAGGGCGTCCAGTGGCTCCAGGCCTCCGACTATACGCCCAAGGACTTTCGGGGCGACCTCGCCGCCGAGCGACAGCCGAACCCCGGCGTCATCGAGCTCTACCTGCTTCAAAAGGGGTTGAAGATCTCGGCCCCCGATTGGATCAGCTTCGAGGATACGGACGATCCCTACCTGACCCGAATCGTGGCAAAGCCCGACGACTCGGACGTCGGCGAGGAACGGCCCGTGGAGATCACGATCGTGAGTAAGGACGGCTCGCAGAAGCAGACGGTGAGCACGACCCTGCGGACCGCGATGTGGACGCTCAAGTGGTTCGCCTGGTCGGGGCTACGCTACGACGATAGCGATGGATGGTCGAAGCTATGGGACTCGACGCCCCTCAAGACCGAACGCTCTTCCACGATCGGCGGGGATTGGACCGGGCATCCCCCCGTCGAGGGCGTGCCCGCCGAGCATTTCGCGCTCGTCGCGACTACGACGATGAAGCTCCCGCAGGGCCATTACGTCTTCCACACGGTGTCCGACGACGGCATCCGCCTGTTCGTGGATGGAAAGCTGCTGATTCAACGTTGGGACCACCACGGCGCAACGCCCGACAACGTCCCGATCGACCTCGACACCGGCGCCCACACGTTTCGCGTCGAGTATTGCCAGGAAGACGGCGCCGCCGTTCTGAGGGTCGACTGGAGCCGTGAGTGAGGCTCGATCACCGGAGTGTCGAACCGCGGACGCACTATTGAGCGGAACTTTTTGCGGGTGGGAGGCAGTCTCTAAGGCGTCCCGAACCTTCACCAGGAGTTTTAAGCGAAAGTGAGAGCCGTCTCTACCCTCGTCATCGCCTCCGCGGCCTGCGCCGGAGTTGCCCAAACCCTCCCGAATCCACCCTACGAGTGGCTAACGGGGCAGGAACAGGGAATCGAGTCCGCGTTCAAGCTGCTCCGCGCCAACAACGAGATCTTGGCGGTACTCAGCGGAACCGACCGGATCGGCTCCACGACGAGCACCCTGTATTCCAACGCGTTCTTCGACTGGGATATGGCGAACCCGGACTCGTTCGCGAAGGCCGAGATCAACGATTACGTTAACAACGCCCATCTGAGGCGAATCGTCGGTGACGGCACAACGCTCTGGTCTTACGATTTCGCTCGCAACTCCTATACGACCTTTCGCTACGGCGCCTATTCCGGCGCGCCGCCTCAGGGCTTTCGCAGCAACATGCTGCAGGAGCTTGGCTCGTCCGCTCGTGGATCGACCGTCTACCTCGCGCGGCTCTTGAAGGAGGTCTTCTCGGGAGACTATGCGCAATACAGCGACTGGTTCCCCGGCGCGGGCATCACGCTCGTCAGCACGAATTCGAAGACGACGTCGATGACCGATCCGATCGATTCCAACCGGGTGTACACCGCCGACCAGTCCGACTACTACGTGGTCTACACGTACAAGACCCGGCCCTCGCGTTCGGCAGCCTTCCATTTCACCCAAAGCGACTCGTCCCAACCATGGGTACTCAGCGACATCGAATATGCCGAGAGGCAGACGTTCAACGCCTCGACTCCAAGGCTTCTGGA
>DATJYD010000504.1:0-4902 GCA_035499755.1 Fimbriimonadaceae bacterium | reverse complement strand
CGAGAAGTATGCGAGCCTCGACGCCTTCCTGAAGACCTGGAAGGAGAGCGACCGGAAGCAGCTCATCCTCAAGGAGCTGGAAGAGCACGGGGTCTTCTTCGAGGAGCTGGCCAAAGAGGTCGGCAAGGATCTCTCGGCGTTCGACCTCGTATGTCACGTCGCCTTCGACCAGCCGACGCTAACGAGGAAGGAGCGAGCGAACAACGTCCGCAAGCGGAACTACTTCACCAAATACGGCGACGCCGCTCGAGCCGTCCTCGAAGCCTTGCTCGACAAGTTCGCCAACGAGGACGTCGACGACATCGAGAACATCGGCGTGCTCAAGGTCCAGCCGCTCACGACGCTGGGCACCCCGCTCGAAATCATCCAGCGCTTTGGGGGAAAGGACGACTACCTGAAGGCCGTCCGCCAGCTTGAGGATGAGCTATTCAGCGCGTCGTAGCTTCCGCTAGAAGAACGCCATGGCCATCGGCACGACCATCAAGACCATCCAGGACATCATGCGCAAGGACGCGGGTGTCGACGGTGACGCCCAGCGCATCAGCCAGCTCGTCTGGATGATCTTCCTCAAGGTTTTCGACGATCACGAGTCGCAGAAGGAAGTCCTCGAAGACAACTACAAGTCGCCGATCCCCGTCCGCCTTCGGTGGCGATCGTGGGCGAAGGACGCCGAAGGGATAACGGGGGACGAGCTGCTCGACTTCGTAAACAACGACCTCTTCAAGACACTCAAGGAGCTGCCGATCACGGGTAAGAACGCAGCGATCTCGGGCGTGGTGCGTGGCGTCTTCGAGGATGCGTTCAACTACATGAAGTCCGGCACGTTGGTGCGGCAGGTCATCAACAAGCTGAACGAGGTCGATTTCAACAAGAAGGCCGACCGCCACGAATTCGGCGACCTTTACGAAAAGCTCCTTTCCGACCTGCAAAACGCCGGGAATGCGGGCGAGTTCTACACGCCCCGCGCGGTGACGCAGTTCATCGTGGACCAAGTAGACCCGAAGCTTGGGGAGACCGTGCTCGACCCCGCGTGTGGCACCGGGGGCTTTTTGACGTGCGCCATCGAGCACATCCGCAAGAAGTACGTGAAGGACGCCGGGGACGAGGAGAAGCTCCAGGCGAGCATCCGAGGCGTCGAGAAGAAGCCGCTGCCTCACCTTCTCTGCGTGACGAACATGATGTTTCACGGGATCGAGGTCCCCGCGAACATCCGGCACGACAACACGCTCGCCCGCCCGCTGCGGGACTACGGCCCTAAGGATCGCGTCGACGTGATCGTGACGAACCCACCCTTCGGAGGGATGGAAGAGGACGGGATCGAGAACAACTTCCCGGCCACGTTCCGCACACGAGAGACGGCGGACCTTTTCCTCGTGTTGTTGATGACCCTCTTGAAGCCCGACGGGCGAGCCGCGCTCGTTCTTCCAGACGGGACGCTCTTCGGCGAGGGCATCAAGACTCGGATCAAGGAGAAGCTGCTCGAAGAGTGCAACCTACACACCATCGTCCGGCTGCCCAAGGGCGTGTTCGCGCCGTACACGGGCATCAAGACGAACCTGCTCTTCTTCACGAAGGGAGAGCCAACCAAGAACATCTGGTTCTACGAGCATCCGTATCCGCCGGGCGCGAAGAGCTACTCGAAGACAAAGCCGCTCATGATTAAGGAGTTCGAGCCCGAGAAGAAATGGTGGGGTAAGCGCAAGGAGAACGACCAGGCGTGGAAGGTCTCGATCGAGGTCATCAAGGCCCGTGCCTATAACCTCGACATCAAGAACCCGAGGGCGGTCGACGACGGACCGGGTGATGCGGACGAGCTGCTCAAGCAGTACAAGGAGGCTGCGGCGGACGCGGCGAAGATCAGGGATCAGCTTCGCGATGAGCTTCGAGCAGCGCTTGAAGGGGCGAGGGCGTGAGCTTGCAGGTCTCCGCGGTCGAGAAGGCGGGCTCGAAGACGAGCAAGGCAGAGGCGCGTGTCGACGCGATCGTCGGCGAGGCGTTCGATGTGCAGAAGTTCGTGGAAAACTTCGAGGTTCTGGTCGCAGAGGTAGGCGGGACCCGGCACTTGAAGGGCCTGGTGCTTGAACTCGCCATCAGAGGCCGCATGTCAACTCAACGAGGGGCGGACGAGTCAGCGGCGGTTCTCTTGGCCCGCCTTCGCAGCGAGCGACTTGCCGCCCGAGGCTCGAACAGTAAGGCAACCGCTCCATTGGAACCTCCGTTCTCTGTCCCTCCGTCGTGGGCATGGGCACGGCTGGATCATCTTTGGCGTTCAATCACCGACGGCGATCACCAACCCCCGCCGAAGAGCGAGCGGGGGATCCCGTTTCTGACGATCGGGAACCTGAGCCGGCGCAAGCTCGATTTCACGTCGACCCGCTACGTGCCGGACACTTACTTCGACAGCCTCGATGAGCTGCGGGTGCCGCGTCAGGGAGACCTTCTCTACACTGTCGTCGGTTCGTACGGGATCCCCCTCGTCGTCGATACTGAACAGCCTTTTTGCGTTCAGCGCCACGTGGCGATCCTGAAACCGCTGCCGTCAACGGACGTGGCCTTCCTTCGCCGTCTCATGGAGTCCGACTTCGTCTATCAACAAGCGCAGGGCGCAGCTACGGGCATCGCCCAGCCCACGGTGGGGCTTGGCATGCTCCGGAACTTTGTCGTGCCGGTGCCGCCTCTTGAAGAGCAGAAGCGCATCGTCGCCCGAGTGGACCAGCTCATGGCCCGCATCGACGACCTCGAAGCTCGACAGACCAAGAAGCGTGAGGTCAGCGCACGGTTCACCAAGGCGTCGCTGGAGACGCTCACGACCGCCGAGGGACCGGAGGAGTTCGACGCAGCGTGGAAGCGCGTGGTCGAGAACTGGGACACCATCCTGGACGAAGCGGAGAAGGCGACCGACCTTCGTAAGGCGGTCATCGAGATGGCTGTTCGGGGGCATCTGGTGCCCGGCAGGCCCGATGATGGGCAAGCTCCAGGCTTCGTAGCGGCTGACGAGGCGCCGTACCTGCTGCCGCGGGGCTGGCGGTGGGGACGACTCGAAACGCTGGCCAGCCACATCGTGGACTGCCTCCATGCGACACCCCGATACACGTCGAGCGGCCTGCCAGCGATCCGAACGGCCGACGTGGTGCCCGGTCGGATGCTTCTCGACCAGGCTCGAACGATCGACGAAGACCAATTTCGCGAGCGCATTCAGAGGCTCGAACCAAAATGTGGAGACATCTTCTATTCGAGGGAAGGCGAACGTCTTGGCATTGCCGCTTGCGTCCCCGCTGGTGTGCGCGTGTGCCTGTCGCAACGAATGATGCAGATTCGACCCAAGGAGCCGCTCTTCTCCCCCTACATCATGTGGGCCATGAACTCGCGTTTCGTGTACTCGCAGGCCGTGCATGACACGGGCGGCTCTACCTCACCGCACATCAACATGAAGGACATCCGGCGGTTCCTGCTACCAGTGCCGCCGGTCGCGCAGCAGAAGCGCATCGTCGCCAAGGTCGAGCACCTGATGAAGCTCTGCGACGACCTCGAAGCCAAGATGCGTCGAGCTGAGGACCGGGCTTCGAGGCTGGTCGAAGCGGTGGTTCGGGAGATGGTGGCGTAGGTCCATGGCCGCTCGGAAGGTCACGGCAACCAAGACAACCAATCCGCTTCACTTCGAGGACCTCGAACCCAAACGCTTCGAGGATCTCGTGCGCCAACTGGCGTACGGGTTTCGCTCTTGGAAGGTACTCGAACCGACGGGTCTCCTTGGAGACGACGAGGGGATCGATATTCTGGGCGTTGAGGCGACAGCGTCAGAGGAGTCACCGGAGAACCGCACTTGGCGGTTTCAGTGCAAGCGCTACCGCCGGCTCGGGCCGGCCCAGGTGCGAGCAGTGGTTCGCGAAGTTGTTCCTGACAAGACCAATGCCCCACACGGGCTGGTTATCGCCGCGGCCTGCAATCTCACCTCCGATGCCATCCTTGCATTCCACGACGAGGCGAAGAAGCTCGGCGTCGAGGAGGCGCAGTTCTGGTCCAAAGCGAAGATGGAGGACCTCCTATTTCAGCCCGAGAACGACCACCTCCTCTTCGCGTACTTCAACATCTCCCTCCGAACCCGGCGCCGGAGCGATCTGGAGCGCATCCGGCACACCATGGTAGTGAAGCGGAAGCTTCTCACGGCGTTTGGAGCCGAGACGCTGGCAGAGGCAAGCTACAAGGACGTGATCGTTCGGGACATCAACGATAGCCATTACCCTCGCACTCCGCCTGGCAAAGGCTCGTTGCGATCGTGGCACGCCGCTCGGGCCCTTTGGGCAAATCACGAACACCTTGTGCTCGAACTCTGTCGCTGGGTCGGGTGGCGCAAACCCGACGGCACATGGGACCTGGACGAGGAAACCAAGGAGCAGTGCGAGATCCACGAGCTTCAGTTCCAGGAGATTGAAGAGGACAACGCGAACCAAGAAGAATCGCGTCGCCGGCATCGCGAGCGCGTGCTCCTTGAAGACTCCATCCCGAAAGAGCAACGGGTCGATGTCGTGGGAGCTGGATGGCTGCCCTACGCAGCGGTCCTCGAGGTCGACCCGATTGGCGATCCGCGGGTCCAAGCGCCTCACCTCTTCTGCGAGTACAAGCGAGACGCGAATGGCCCTTACGAGGGCCATTCGATCATGGCTCGGCGGTCGTATGGGGGGGACGAGCCACTGAGCGACGAAAAGCGCGACCGTACACTCTTCAAGAACCTACGAGCATCCGCGGATCTGTCGGAGGGGGCCTGGGATCGCTGGCTCGAAAGGTCGACCGCCGAACTGCACGGGACCCGGAAGCGGTAGCCGCGCAGACAGAGTCAACGTTTCTGCACCTGGAAGCGTACCTCTCAGCATGACGACCAAGCCCGAGCCATCCCGTGCCAAC
>DATJYD010000503.1:0-7605 GCA_035499755.1 Fimbriimonadaceae bacterium | reverse complement strand
CTTCCGGGCTATCGCGATACCGGCCTGTACTATGCCCAGTTCCATTCGGTCGTCGCGGGCAACCGCACCCCGGAAGCCGCCCGCCCGCTCCTGCCCGAGGATGCGCTTCTGCGATCGAGCACGGAGCAGTTGTTCCTCGTTTCGCTGTCCGACGAGGAGTTCTATCGCCGGCTGCTCGATCCCGAGTTGAAGCCCTTTATCAAGCTGGTCCAGAAGCAGGAGCCGTTCACGATGGGCCTCTGGTCGGCGCTCGACCGAGGTTCGATCCGAAGGACCTTGATCCACGGCGACACCAAGCTCGAAAACTTCCTATTCTCGAACAAGACGGGCCGCGTCAAATCCCTCGTCGATCTCGACACGATCATGCCGTTCACGTGGCTGGCCGATTACGGCGACATGCTGCGCTCGCTCGTGAACGTAGCTGGCGAAAAGGAGCGGGATCTGAGCAAGGTCGTGATCGATCGCGAAGTCTACGAGGCGGTCTCGAAGGGCTTCCTCGGGGCTGCGAAGAACGTGACCCAGGAAGAGCTCGACATGATGGTCTTTTCGGTGGAGGCGATCACACTGGAACTGGGCCTCCGATTTCTCACCGACTATCTTCGCGGCGACACCTACTTCCAGCTCGCCGGAGACGATCCGGCCGATCTGAACAAGACCCGCGCGATGGTTCAGTTGACCTTGTATCAGCGGCTCGCCGAATTCGAGCCGGAGGCTCACCGCCGGCTCTCGAATTATCGCGTCCGAGCCTAGCGGGAGCCGAGAACGTTGTTGAGATAGGCTGCCAGCCGGAACCCGGCGAGGAGCGCCAAGCGCTTGCAGACGTCTGCCTGCGTCGCGGCGTACTTCGCGTCCGGCGCGACTTCCGGCTGAACGCCCTTATAGACTACGCTTTGGGCGAGCTTCCAGCCCGCGTCGACCCAAGCCATCGGATCAAGATTGCGGACATCGGCCGCAGAGGGAAGATAGCTCTTATCGGCCGTCCAAGCCGCGGAAACCTGCTCGACCGTGGCCTCTTTCCCGAGCTTCGGATCGGCAGCGATCGCGTGATCGATGCCGGAATCCCAATAGGAATGCAGATTGCCGCCTCGGCGGGTCGACCCCGGAGCTGCGCCGAGGCGGAATCCGTTGCCGCCGGCGTCCCCCTTGGGATCGAGCATAAAGCTGCTGACGCAGTGGAGCGGCTGATGCAGATCGCCGATAAGGTGCTCGACCCAATAAAGAGCGTAAACCTCGTCGGTGCGGTCGGGATCGGCGCTTTTTGCGTCCGCCTCCAAGTTCTTCTCCTCCAGGCCGATCGCCCGGATCGCGTTCGAGTCTCGCGCCGGATGCGCGGCCGGGTCGGCGGCGATCGGCTTGTCGTAGTAGTGCCAGCTCTTGCAGCGCACGTCTTCCCCTCCCGAATCGGGATTGACCCCCGGGGAAGCCGCATTGTCCTTTGTGATTCGATCTTCGAAAAGAGAGCTCTTTCCGCCCTTGATGTCGTCGCACCAGGTCGCTGCCTCGTCGAAGGCCGGCCGAACGGTCTGTTCGAGGAAGCTGTCCGTGATCTCCTGCTTGGGAACCGAGAACGCGCGATCCCCGTCGCGTCCGCTTACGCTGTCGCCGGCCATGAGAATCTTGGCGATCTGGACCTTGGCGTTGTGGTTGAGTTGGGTCCAGGCGATATCGGCGATCTGGCGGTGGCCAAGAGCCCCCCATCCGTAGGAGCAGGTGACGAGAAGTAGGGAAGCGGCGGCAGCCGTCCAGCGAAGAACCATGAATCCAGCCTACCGGAAGGCTGCGGCGATTTGGTTAAGGCGTCTCTCCAACGGGTTGTGGGAACGGCGGATCGCCGAAACCTGAGCGTAAAGCGAACCCACGCGGCCGCCGCGATTGATGAGAGCCGCCACGGATAGGGCCATAGAGTTAGGAGGGTGTGGCGCGGACTCAGCTCCATGCCGTCGACTTTCAGTCGCCGCTCGACCGTAGGTCGAGATCCTCGGCCTCGGCCCGAGCGCGGGCTGAAAGCCCCCGGCACCGACTCTACGCAGCAGCCTCCCGGCTAGGAAGCCGTTGACTTGCATTGGGTCGCCTTCGATAGTTAAGAAAGGCGTCAGAGGCAACCCCCCCCCCGCACCACGCTCTCGGGCGCAGATCGCAATTTGGAACAAGGGGGGAAAGACTGCGGTTGGGGTAGTGAGGGGGTTTGCCTAACTTGATTAGGAGGCAATATGCAAAGAAACGCCCCTGATCTGAAACTCCGTCCAAACGCCGAACGCCGAACGCCGAACGCCGGCCGCGAGTCCAAGCGCGGATTTGGCGTTAGAATTCTATGAGATGTCAAATGCCATGCAAATGCGTTCTCATGGGTTCTTCGCGGCGGCATTGATCCTGGCCGTCGGCGTCGGTTGGGGCTGCCGCCACAACGACGTCGATCCCCAGTCGGACCTGAACACGCTCAAGATGCAGCGGGAGCGGAAAGAGGTGGAGGACCTCTCTCAGAAGTACCCAGAGGCCCATATTGCCCAGAACGATTCCCTGGTCGACGCTCTCCGCGCCGCCCTGCGAGCCTCGGAGGCGCAGAATGCCCGCGCAACCTCGGGTTTGCCGAAGAAGCCGGGGCCTCAGACGACTCACGTCCTTGGCGGTGGCTAACCGGCATTCCTGGCAACAGAGTGGTTTCGGCGTCCCGCCGATTCACGAGACGACGGCGGCGTAGCTGCCAAGCGGGCAATCCAACGGGCAAATCCCTCGACTCGCGCAGCGACCAGGAGAATGAAGTCGGAGTGGCGGCGACCGGAGCGTTCCGATCGCCGCACCGTGCTAGCCGCCCGGCGAAGGCGCGGCCGGAGCGGGCGCCCCTCCTTCCGGATGAGCTTTGCCCTGCCCAGCGCCCCGATGGGGCGGGACGAGACCCTTGGTCATCACGTCATGCAGATTCTCCTGCTGCTTGGGCGTCAGATCGCCCTGGCCGCATCCGGCAAGAACCAGTACGGCCATTGCTGCAATCGCGAAGGGCAGTGTCTTCATGGTTAGGAGCCTTGCGGCCAGAAAGCCCGGATGGCTTTGGTTCCGTTCGATAGAGTGATCGTCGTGCCCATGAGCTGCTTCCAAGGACTCGCTTTCGCGTGACCGTCGGTGCCTGCCCAAATGGTGATGCCGCTCGGCAACTGCGAAGCCGCGCCGCCCGGGAACGGGAAGAAGCCGGCGGTGGGGCCGTCGCTTGCCATCTTTCGGGCCATAGGCCCGCAGATCATGAAGTTGGCTCCGTACGTGTTGAAGACCGCGTCGGCCCAGTAGAGGTCGAAGTTGTCGGGATTGTCGTTGGCATCGAGATAGTCGCCGTAGCCGGGATTCATCTGCCACATGAAGTCGTAGGTCCCCGACTGAGCGATCATGACCTGGTCGGCCGGATTGTTCACTCCGGTCGTGGAGAGCGAAGGCGCGCCGCCGTCTTTATAGCCTTGCGCCGCCCAATTCCAGTTCTCGGCTCCTTGAGGCGGGTTGCCGACGCCGCCGATGCCGTCGTAGTACCAGCGCTGCCCGCCCGTCATTTGCGCGCCGAGAGGGTGGGTGCCGAATGTCCAGTCGTTGGGACTCGTGCTCCAGGACGTTGCGACCCGTTGGGGCGGCATTCCCCACAGGCCGTAGAGGGCCCACGCGGCGCCCGCGTTATCCGAGTTGATATCGTTTGCCGAGATCGGTCCGGTCGGATCGAGGAGGATCCCCCAGTTCTTGATGTAGGGCTGGCACAAGTAAGAGAAGGGAAAGGCCGCCCAGTTCGTGTCGAATGCGACCGTGGGCGGGAAGAGATCGTCGGCGTCACCGGCGTACATGATCTCGGCGAGGGCGAGCTGCTTTGCCGAGCTGAGCGCGACGGTACCTTTCGCTGCTCGTTTCGCCTGCGCGAACACGGGGAAGAGAATGGCCGCCAGGATGGCGATAATGGCGATCACGACGAGAAGCTCGATCAACGTGAACGCCCTGCGATTGTGTTGAGTCATTTAATGTCTCCTTCGACTTAGGAAGCCGGTTTTGGATTAGCGAAACGGCCGGCGACGGACGGGTCCGCGCTGGGCGGAGCCGTGGAAGCGCCGGCAAAAAGAGGCGCGTCGAGAAAGTAGTGGCGATTGGCGGCCGGGGCCCGGCCTGAAGCCTTTTCCAGAACGAGGTTCGCGGCGATGCGTCCGATCCTTTCGAAGTCCTGCCGCATGGTCGTCAGATATCCTCCGCCCGGCACCCAGCGAAGGAGCCCGTCGAACCCGATCACGGAAATCTCGCCGGGGACGTCGACCCCGTGGCGAGTGAGAATATCGTAGGCGCCGAGGCCTAGTTGATCGTTGATGCAGAAGATCGCGGTTGGCGGCCGCGGAAGGCGGAGCAGTCTTGTGATCGCAGCCGCGATGCTCTTGGCCGCATCGTAGGTAACCCGCTGGATCCACTCGTCCTCGAAGGGAATCCCGGCTTCGACCAGCGCCTGCCGATAGCCGTCTTCCCGCTCCGCGACGCTCGAGGCGGGATCGATGTTGCTGATCATCCCGATGCGGTGATGGCCCAGTCCGATCAGATACCGCACGGCCTGCATCGCGGAATCCGAGTTGTTGGTCCCCACGTAGTCGACGTCGAACCCGGCGGGAGGAAGCCGATCGACGCACACCGTCGGGACTCGCCGTGCTTGGAGCTTCTGAAGGGAAGGGAGGTTTCGCTCGCCTCCGAGATACCAGATAATGACTCCCAGGGCCGTCGGATCATCCGCGATCGATTGGAGGAAGTCGCGTTCCGAATCGAGGATCGAATTCCAATCTGGGCCGGCGCCACTCGCGACGACGAGTTGGTTGCTCCCGAGGTTCGTCGATTGGATGCCCTTCAGAATCGAAGCCGCCGCGAAATCGCTGGAGTTCGGCCAAAGCCAAACGCCGATATTCCCCTGTCCTTTTGCGGCTTTGGGGCCGGATACCCTGACGACCGGACGGTGGTTGGGCCGGCAGTCCAGCAAACCGAACTCCGCTAACTCGCCGATAGCGGCGCGGACGACGCTGCGGCTGACTCCCAGTTCCACCGACAGCTCTCTTTCGGACGGGAGCGCGCGTCCGGCGGGCAGCACGCCTTCGCGAATGCGCGCCTCGAGGGTCCTTGCGACCCCCGTCGCAAGGGTGCCGATCATGGGCCTGTGCTTTTGCTTCATTGCCAAAGACGGTTGGCTCCTATACCAAAGCGAACCAGGTTGCGCCAAAACGGAAGCGGTCCTGTCCGTGGCGCAGGGCGGTTTCTTTTGGAAAGGGCCTACCTCCATATCATGCCACAAGTTCCTGCCAACGACAAGTGTCGTTTTGAGCCGCCGTTAGCGGAACATACCGAGCCCTGGGATTTCGGTCCATTCTGGACCAAATTGGTCTCTCCCGAGCATCCGCGCGATCCGCGGTTCCTCTCCAGGGCTGAGCGCGAAGTCAGCGTGAAATCGCCGTTAAGGAGTGCCCGCCGCCGGAGAGACCGCTTCATAATCGCAGTTTGTTTATCGTCTCGAAGAGGGCAAAGGAAAGGAAATTGAGATCGTTCAGACCAATCGACTGGCTTCGGATGGCCGGTCTTGCTATCGCCGCTGCCAGTTTCGCGCATGCGGCAGGATCGCCGGTGTATGTCTCGGACGCGGGCGACGCCTCGATCAAGCTGTTCGATCAGTACACGGGCGCCTATATGGGCAAGTGGGGTTCGGGCTTCTTGGTTAGTCCCGAGGGGATCGCCCTCGACCGTTCGAACAACCTGTTCGTGGCCGATTACTCCCAAGGTGAGATCTTCCGGTTCAACGCAACCACCGGCAACTATGAGGGCGTCTTTGGAGTCGGATTCCTCAGCGGGCCATACGGAATCACGGTCGACGCGAATGACGTCGTCTACGTCGCCAATTCCGGTGGCACGAACGTTGTCCGATTCAACGGACTCACCGGCAATTACATGGGTGAGATCGGCGTCGGATTCGCCCAATTCCCGGTGGGAGTCGCCCTCGGACCCTCCAACGAGCTATTCCTGTCCGACTACACGGGAGGCCGGCTTCTCCGCTTCGACTCCCAGACCGGCAACTACGAGGGGTACATCGCCGGAGGGTTCACGCAGAATCCGGTGGGCGTTTGCGTCGATCCCAACGGTGTCGTCGATGCCTACGACGAGGTCAACAACCAGGTCGTCCGCTTCAACTACAGCACCGGCGCCTATATGGGCTCATTCGGCCAAACCTACATGAGCTTCGGCTTCGGTGTTGCAACCGACTTGAACGTTGTCGCCTATGTCTCCGACTATTACGGCGGCGCCATCGACCGGTTCAACAACGAAACCGGCGCCTACATGGGTCAGATCGGGAAGGGAACGTTGCTCAATCCCACATTCGTCACCGTAGTGCCAAATCCTGCGCTCGTGACAGGAACCGTGACCCTCCAGAACTTCACCGCATCCGCGGTTGCGGGGACGCAGGTCACAGTCGTTCTCCGTAATCCCGGCAGCACGTCTGCGCTCGAGACGCACATCGTGAGCCTCGACGCGAGCGGCAACTACTCCTTCACGACCAATCTCTTGCCCGGGACCTACGATATCGCCGCCAAGGCCTCGCATTGGCTGAGAAAGAGGCTGTCGAGCCAGACGATGCTCGCCACCGGTATGACCGGCGTGAACTTCTCGCTGATCAACGGGGACGTCGACGGGAACAACACCATCGGGCTTTCCGACTTCGGAAAGCTCAAGCTTGCCTATGGCAGCACTCCCTCCAGTTCGAACTGGAATCCCAACGCCGACCTGAACGGAAACGGCAGCGTCGCTTTGAGCGATTTTGGAATTCTGAAACTCAACTACGGAAAGGCCGGGGACCCCTAAACCGCGCCGTTACTCATGTTCGTTTTGCCAGAGAGGACACCTGAATGAAGCACTCCAGACTCCTGTTCGCATTCATCGCGGCCGGCTGTGCCGGCTCATCATTCGCTCAATACACTTCGCCGGAACTCATGCTCGTGACCGATGCGGGGGGCACGACTCCGGCGGGAACGACGGCGCCTGCCCAGATCGAGCGCTACGATCCATATACCGGCGCGTACCTCGGCGCATTCGGCGCGGGATACGTGACGGATCCATTTGGAGTGACGGTGATCGGTGCCGACGCCTATGTGACGGACTCGTTCACTGTGGGCACGACCCCGTACTCGCGCATCGATAAGTTCAATTTCAGCACCGGTGCTTATGACGGAACCATCTTCTCCTCAAGTCCGGACTTCCTGACGGGCGTAACGACCTACGGTTCCTATCTCTTGGCCAGCGACTTCGGAAGCGGCGGACTCAACGGAGGGATCTACACCTACAACTCGTCGGGCGCCCAAACGAACTTCTACGGAATGCCCCAGAACTCGGAGCCGCTCTCGATCGCGACCGATGCCAGCCACGTCTACGTCAGCAGCTACCAGGGCCTCTATTCCTATAACCTGAACTCGAGTGGCGTTCCGACTGGATTGGTCTTCAACGCCTCGGCGTCCTCCATCCTGTTCGGCGTGCTCTACGACGGCGCCAAGAACTCGGTGTATGCATCCGGTTACAGCACCATCAACGAATACAACACCTCGGGCAGCATCGTCAGCACCTATTCGAACT
>DATJYD010000502.1:0-3592 GCA_035499755.1 Fimbriimonadaceae bacterium | reverse complement strand
TTCTCGACCTCTCGCGGATCGAAGCCGGAAAGCTCAGCCTATCCCTCGAATCGGTTTCGATCGCATCGGCGATCGATCAGGCGATCGACCTCGTCGGCCCGGTCGCCCAGGAGCGGGGCGTTTCCTTGCTTCGGGAAGCGGAAGACTGCCGAGATCTCTACGTGAAAGCGGATCGGCAGCGACTCGTTCAAGTCCTCCTGAACTTGCTGACCAACGCCGCGAAGTACAACCGGCCGGAGGGCCGCATCACGGTGCGCTGCTCATCCGCCAACCCGGAGTTTCATCGGGTCGAGGTCTCCGACACCGGCCGAGGAGTAGACCCCAAGGCTGCCGACCGTCTCTTTCTGCCCTTCGAGCGTGGGAGCTACGCCGAAGAGGGCACTGGTCTCGGGCTGGCCCTGTCCCGCCGCTTGATGGAGCTGATGGACGGCAAGATAAGGCTCGTCGAGACGAGCAGCGCGGGATCGACGTTCGCGGTCGATATCCCGATCTCGAACGACCCCCGTTCGGCAGTCGAGGAAGCCGAGAACATGGCGGACAAGGGGACGGACGCGGCAGAGGGTCTGCTGCGGGTCGTTTCGATCGAGGATAACCTGTCGAACGTTCAGCTCCTGGAGCGGGTATTCGCAACGATCGGAAATGTGGAGCTGCTTCCGGCGATGCAGGCCAGCGTCGGCCTTCAGTTGATCCGCGACCACCGGCCAGACCTGGTACTTCTCGACTTGCACCTTCCCGACGCCCACGGATTCGAAGTGATCAAGAAGCTGAAAGCCGATCCGAATACCTCCTCGATCCCGGTGATCGTTCTCAGCGCCGACGCGACCCCCAACCAGATCCGGCGCCTGCTGGAGGCGGGAGCGAAGGCCTATCTGACGAAGCCGATCGACCTTCATACGTTCATCGCCGAGGTCAACGAGGTACGCGGAAAGACGAAGCGTTAGCTTGACTCACCTATCAATGCATGGCAGGTTCGTACAAGCCTCTCCGCTACAGGTATCGCGTTCCAGGACGGGCCTGCTTTCGATGTCGCTGAGAAGGGCGGCCGGATCCGTGCCTTGCATCATGAGTCAGCCGTGAGCGGCGCGCCTTAAGCGGCGAGCCGTCGCATCAGCATCCGCTTGAAGACCTCGACCAGACCGAGATAGACGATGGTCACCGCGATCAGGAAGACGAAGTAGCCCGCGGGGAGGGCGACGAAGCCGAGGGGGGCGGCGAGGGGCGTGTAGGGCAGGAGAGCCCCGATCAGGACGATGAGCAGCGTGGTCGCGAGGAGCGGCTTGCTGGGCATGCTCTTCCACGGCGAATTCATCGTGCGGATCACGAAAATGACGAGCGTTTGGGTCGCGAGCGACTCCACGAACCAGCCGGTGTGGAAGAGCTTCTCGCCCGCCTTGAAGATGTTGAGCATCACCCAGAACGTGAGGAAGTCGAAGATCGAGCTGATCGGGCCGATGTAGACCATGAAGTCGCGGATCAGCCGCATGTCCCAGCGCTTCGGCTTGTGGATAAAGGACGGATCGACGAGGTCGGTCGGGATGGTGACTTGCGACAGGTCGTAAAGCAGGTTGTTCAGCAGGATCTGGGTGGCGAGCATAGGCAGGAAAGGTAGGAAGATCGCCGCGCCCGCCATCGAGAACATGTTGCCGAAGTTCGAGCTGGTGCCCATCAGCAGATACTTCATCACGTTGCCGAAGGCCATGCGGCCCTCCAGCACCCCTCGGTGGATCAGCGAGAGGCTGCGCTCGACGAGGATGATTTGGGCCGCGTCCTTGGCGACATCGGTGGCGCTCGCGAAGGAGATGCCGATATCGGCGGTGTGGAGCGAAGGCGCGTCGTTGATGCCGTCGCCCATGTACCCGACGACGTGGCCGCGGGCCTTGAGGGCGAGGATGATGCGGTTTTTCTGGGCCGGGTTGACCCGCGCGAACAGCGTCGTCTTCTCCGCGACCGCGGCGAGGGCCGTATCGGTCATCTTGTCGATGTCGTCGCCGAGGAGGATCTCGCCCGGCGTCATGCCGATCTGCTTGCAGACATGCTCGGCGATGACGCCGCTGTCTCCGGTGATGACCTTCACTTCGATGCCCGCGCCGGCGAGCCGGTGGATGACCTCGAGGGCGTCGGGCAGGGGCGGGTCCATGAAGGCGAGGAAACCGGCAAGCTTGAGGTCCTTCTCGTCGTCGGGGCCGTAGTGGTCCTGGTTGGGGATCTCACGGTAGGCGACGCCAAGGGCGCGATAGCCCTCCGCTCCAAGGGATTCGGCGAGTTCCGTGCTCTTTGGGTCGACTCCCGCGCAGGCCGCGATGACTGCTTCCGGCGCGCCCTTGCTGATGAGGATGCGCTTGCCGCTTTGCTCGACGACGACGGAGACGCGGCGACGCTCGAAGTCGAAGGGGATTTCGTCGATCTTGGTGTAGCCCGCCGTGTCGCTTCCCGTCTTGGCGAGGATGGCAGCATCGAGCGGATTCGGAACGCCGCTCTCGAAGACGGCGTTCAGCTTGGCGAAATCGAGGGGTGCCGTGGAGTCGGCGCCGGTCGCATCGAGGCTCTTTTCGAAGGTCATCTCGCCGCTCGTCAGGGTGCCCGTCTTGTCCGAGCACAGGATGTCCATCGAGCCAAAGTTCTGGATCGAGGCGAGGTTCTTGACGATGACCTTGTGCTTCGACATCCGCACCGCGCCCTTGCTGAGGGTGAGGGTAGTGATCATCGGCAGGAACTCTGGCGTCAACCCGACGGCGAGGGCGACCGCGAAGAGAAGGGCGGCAAGGGGATTGGTGTCGTGCTTGAATCCGATCAGGGCGAGAAACGAGAAAAGGACGAGGAAGAGGACCGCCCGCATGATGAGCATGCCGAAGCGGTGGAGGCCGCGCTCGAACTCGGTTTCGGGCGCTTTGACGCGGAGACGGCGGGCAATATCGCCGAACCTTGTGTCTGGGCCGGTCTTCTCGACGAGAGCCGTCGCCGTGCCGCTCACGACCGAGGTGCCGAGGAAGACCAGTTCCTCGTCGTTGCCGGTTCCGACTTCCTTTTCGACGGGCAGCGACTCGCCGGTGAGGGCGGCTTCCTGCACGTGCAGATCGCGCTCGGTCACGAGCCGGCAATCGGCGGGGACGAGGACGCCCGCATTGAGCTGCACGAGGTCGCCGGGCACGACGTCTTTGCGCGGGATCTCCTTCCACTGGCCGTCGCGTATGACCGTCGCGGTCGGCGCAATGCCGCTCTGCAGCTTCTTAACCGCGGCCTGGGAGCGGGCGTTTTGAATCGAGTCCATCGCCACACTGATCACGACCAGGGTGAAGATGATGATCGCGTTGACGTGGTCGCCGACTCCGAAAGAGACTCCCGCCGCGAGGAGGAGGATCACAACGAGGGGATTGGAGACGAAGGCGGCGAGGATGGCGAATCGATGCCGCCTCTCCGGCGGCGCGGGGTCGTTCGGCCCGAATTTGAGGAGGCGCTGAGCGGCTTCAGCCGAGGTCAGCCCCGAGGCTTGCTGGTTGTTGGTGGACACTCTATGTTCACGATATCACTTTGCCTGCGAATGCGGGCACCGACTACGGCCCGGGTAGCTTAGTGAGGGCAAGCCGTCGAGCTG